>NZ_JBLODY010000041.1:0-36018 GCF_047785625.1 Solidesulfovibrio sp. C21 | reverse complement strand
GGACGCGCTTGTCGCGAAGCGACATGCATCGTCCCGGGCAAATGCCGCCCCCATCTTCCACTCTCCGCCCTCCCGGCAACCCGCGAAACCTCCGCCCGGCCAAAGCCGAATCGGGGGGTCCGGGGGGCCCGTGGCCTCCCGGTGGGGTGCAGGGGCAGCGCCCCTGCCGGGGTCCGGGGCAGAGCCCCGGCCTATGGGCGGCTCCGCTACTCTCCGCTACGCCAGTTCGCCGAATGTCGCGGCGTAGCGGGCGCGGAAGGCGTCCCAGGTGAAATGGTGTTCCTGGGTGCCGTGTTTTTCCACGGCGTAGGCTGCGGAAACCGATCCGATTTTTGCAGCGTCGACCGGGGATTTGCCCAGGCACAGGCCTTTGATGAACCCGGCCCGGAAGGCGTCGCCCGCGCCGGTCGGGTCCTGGACATCAGCGACGGGGCAAGGGGCGATGTGGTCTTCCTGCGCGCCCTGGCGGATGGCGGAGCCGTTTTCGCCGAGGGTGGTGATGACGGTCTTGGCCCGGCCGACGATTTCGGCCAGGGTGAGTTTGGTGGTATTTTCGATCAGTTGCAGCTCGTAGTCGTTGCTGACAAGGTAGTCGGCGCCGGTGAGCATCTCGGTGAGTTGTTCCCCGGACAGGGCGGTGATGTTCTGGCCGGGGTCGACGATGACGGGGATGCCCTTGGCTTTGCAGATGCGGGGATATTCCTGCATATCGTCCAGGTTGCCGGGGGCGGCGATGGCGATGGTGTCGGCCGGGTCGCACTCGGCCACGGGATACTGGGCACCGTGTTTCATGGCGCCGGGGTTGAAGCCGGTGATCTGGTTGTCGGAGCGGTCGGTGGTGATGTAGGCCCCGGCGGTGAACTCGCTGCCGATGCGGCGGATGCCTTGCAGGGAGAGGCCGCAGTGGCGCAGCCAGGCTTCGTAGGCGGCGAAGTCCTTGCCGGCGGCGGCCACGATGGTCGGGTCCTCGCCGAGGAGCTTCAGGCAATAGGCGATGTTGCCGGCCGTGCCGCCGAATTTTTCCTCCAGCCCGTCGACCAGGAAGCAAACGTTGAGAATATGGATTTTGTCGGGCAGGATATGGTCGGCGAAGCTGCCGGGAAAGCTCATGATGCGGTCATAGGCCAGGGAGCCCGAGACGAGGATGCGCATGGGCGGGGTTCTCCTTTATGCGATTGGGGCGGTTTCGTCGTCGATCCAGCGCAGAAATTCCGGCAGCCCGGAGACAATGGGCACCACCACCGCGCAGGGGACCTCGTAGTCGTGCAGTTCCTTGACCCGGGCGGTGAGCCTGTCGGCCAGCTCCAGGCGGGTTTTGGCGATGAGCACGGTTTCCTCGGCGGTCTCGATAGCGCCCTTCCAGCGGTAGATCGAGCGCATGCCCGGCAGGATGTTGGCGCAGGCGGCAAGGCGCTCGGTGACCAGGGCGCGTCCGATGGCTTCGGCGGCCTCGGGCGACGGGGCGGTGATGTAGACCATGGCGGCAGACATGGCATCCTCCAGGCCGGCTGGCGGCGTTACGACATTCGGGCTGATGGCTTACACGAGGGTTATGGCGTTTGCAAAGCCGCCGACTGCGGCTCGGGGGGGCAGGCGGCGAGAAGGGAGGTTGCGGCCTTGACGGGAGGGCGAAGCGTGCGCATGGGAACGGGCCGGGTTGCGGTATGAAGCGGCGGGAACTTTTTTTGGCCATGCACCGGGCCATGCTTGACGCCCTTGGTCCAAGCGGCTGGTGGCCGGCGGATTCGGCCTTCGAGATGGCGGTGGGGGCGATTTTGACCCAGAACACCAACTGGGCCAACGTGGTACGCGCCATCGACAATCTGAAGGCCGCGGGCCGGTTTTCGGCCGAGGCGCTCTACGCCCTGCCGGCGGACGAGCTGGCGGAGCTGATCAAGCCGGCGGGCTATTTCCGGGTCAAGGCGGCCCGGCTGCGAAACCTTCTGGCACTTATCGTGCAGGAACTTGGCGGCGACATTACGACCCTGGCCGCTGACGGGCTCGATGCGGCCCGGGAGCGGTTGCTCATGGTCAAGGGCGTGGGGCCGGAGACGGCGGACAGCATTCTGCTCTACGGCCTTTCGCTGCCGAGCTTCGTTGTCGACGCCTACACGGCGCGCATCTGCAACCGGCACGCCCTGGCCCCGGAAGACGCAGGATACGAGGAATTGCGGGAGCTGTTCATGGACGCCCTGCCCGAGGACACGGCCTTGTACAATGAATTCCACGCCCTGCTCGTGCGCGTGGGCAACGGCTGGTGCCGGCCGCGCGCGCCGCGCTGCGACACTTGCCCGCTGGGAGCGTTTCTGCCATGAGGCGGTGGACACTTCTGGTTGCCGTCGTCATCTTTTTGACGACAACCGGATGGGCCGTGGCCCGGGAGCCGGCCCGGTCCCATGCCGTCCGGCCCTCCGGCGCCCGGGCCGATGCGGTCCGGGAGGCGGCCCACAGGCGTCAGGCCGCGCTCTTGACCGCGCTGTGGCCCGGCCGGGTGGCCGTTTTGACCGGGGAACCCGGTGCCGGCGGGGATTGGGCCGAGGCGGACCGGCTCTATGTATGGATGCGGACGCTTTTCCGGGATGCGGGACTGTACGGCGCGGCGGCGGCCCCGGCTTTTTTGCCGCCGGAACTCCTTGCGCCGCCGAAGACGTCCGTTGCATCGCCGTCGGCGCGGGCCAAGAGCCTTGCCCCGGTTGATGCGCTGTCGGAGAACCCCGAGGACGTCCCGGACGTGTTCGCGCCGCCGGATGGGGGACTTTCCTGGCCGGCGACCGGCCGGGTGGCCGCCGCCTTCGCTCCGGCGGAGAATCCGCCGCGCCAGGGGCTGGTGTTGGCCGTGCCCGAAGGCACGTCCGTCAAAGCCGCCGCCGCTGGCCGGGTCGTTTTTATCGGAGCGCTCATGGGCCTTGGCCGGGTGCTTATTTTGTCCCATGGCGGGCGTCGCCACACGATCTACGCCTGTCTGGAGCGTCTCGATGCGGCCGAGGGGGACATGCTTGCCCAGGGGACGGTTCTCGGGCAGGCGGGATATTGCGGCCCCATTCGCAAAACAGGCGTCTATTTCGAATTGCGTTTTCGTGAAAAAGCTCTTAATCCGGCGGAGTGGCTCGCCGTGAGGCGATAGGGGCTTTTCGGACGAGAGCGAGGGAAACGGCTGCGCGGGAAATTAGGGGCGCGGCCTGTCATGTTCCGTGGAGGAAGGTATGCGTCTTTTGACCAAGGTGTCCTGTTCCCTGATCGTCTGCCTGGCCGTTGGCTCCGTTGCCCTGGCCGCCAAGAACGACGAAGACCGCTTTGCCCCGCTCAAGCGCTTCAGCCAGGTCATGGACCTGGTGGAGAACCATTACGTCAAGCCCGTCACCCGGAACGAACTCATCGACGGTGCTATCGTCGGCATGCTCCAGCAGCTCGATCCGCACTCCAGCTTCCTGTCCAAGGAAGAATTCAAGGAGATGCAGGTCAGCACTTCGGGTGAATTCGGCGGCATCGGCATCGAAATCAGCATGGAGAACGGCCGGCTGACCGTCATCTCGCCCATCGACGACACTCCGGCCGAAAAAGCCGGCCTCAAGGCCGGTGATGTGATCCTGGAGATCGACGGACAGCCGACCCAGGACATGACCTTGATCGACGCGGTGCAAAAAATCCGCGGCCCCAAGGGCAAGCCCGTGTCCCTGACCGTCATCCACAAGGACCAGCAAAAGCCCTTCACGGTCAGTGTGGTGCGCGACACCATCCCGATCATCAGCGTGAAGAGCAATGAGGTGGAGCCCGGCTATCTCTATATCCGTCTCAGCCGCTTCAACGAAAACACCACCACCGAGCTCAATCAGGCTCTGGTCGATTATAAAAAGGGCGGTAAGCAGCTCAAAGGCGTCATCCTCGACCTGCGCAACAACCCCGGCGGACTGCTGGAACAGGCCGTCAACGTCGCGGACGTCTTTTTACCCTCGGGCCAGATCGTGTCCATCAAGGGCAAGAACGCGGACCAGGAAAAGGTGTTTAGCGCCAAGGGCGACGGCGCCGATCAGACCTCGCCGCTAGTGGTGCTCATCAACGCCGGCTCCGCCTCGGCCTCGGAAATCGTGGCCGGTGCGCTCAAGGACCACAAACGGGGCTTGCTCGTTGGTGAAAAGACCTTCGGCAAGGGCTCGGTGCAGACCGTCATCCCGCTTTCCGACGGCTCGGGCATCAAGCTGACCACGGCCTTGTACTACACGCCCAACGGCCGTTCCATCCAGGCGGAGGGCATCGAACCCGACTTCATGGTGCCGCTCCAGGACAATGGCTCGGACGGCGACAGGCTGGCCGCCAACCACCAGTTCCGGGAGCGCGACCTGTCCCGGCACCTGGAAAACAAGCGCAAGAAAAAGGCCGGTGCCTCCGACGATCCCAAGCAGAAGCTGCTCGAGCAACTTGCCCGGGACAATCAGCTCAAACTCGCTTTGGAATTGGTGAAGTATTTCCCGATCAAGACCTACACGCCCTAGCACGCGCAAGCAGAAATCGGCTTCCATGAAACCCGCCAAGGGGCCGGGGAAAGCTCCGGCACGCTCCAAGGCCGGGGGGAAACGAAAAGTCGTTCTCCCCGGCCGACCTTATCTCGCGGTCATTGCCGGGCTGGTCCTGGCCGTGTCCCTGGGCGTGCTGGCCATGCTGCTTTTCGGGCCGTTCCCGCCACTGCCGGCGGACCATGCCGCCCGGACAGCCAAGGGCGGACACGTCCGCCAGCCCGCCACCGCCGCCGTAACGCAGCGCCAACCGTCCAAGCCCGTCCGGGAGCAGGCCGTGGCCCATGCCGCCCGCCCGGCAGCGTTGCCTTTCGAGGAACATCTGCCCGGTACGGATGCGACTCCCGACGGTTCGCAGATGCGGGCCAAGGTCGAACCGGCCGCTCCGGCCGCACCGGCAACGCCCCTGTCGCCTCCGGCCGCCGGGCCCGCGGCGCAATCTCCCGCGACGCCCGAGGAAACCACCAAGGGTCCGCGCATGGTGGTGGTCATCGACGACATCGGCGACAATCCGGTCATGGCCAGAAAAATCATGGAACTGCCGTTCCCCGTGACCCTGGCCATCCTGCCCGATCGACCGCACACCCGCACTCTGGCGGCCGAGATCACCGCCCACGGCAACGAAACCATCCTGCACCAGCCCATGCAGCCGATCTCCTACCCCCGGGTCAATCCCGGGCCGGGAGCGCTTTTCACTGACATGGATACCCGGCGCATCCAGGCCACCGTGTCCGAAAACATCGCCCAACTGCCGCATATCGTCGGCATCAACAACCATATGGGCTCCGCCTTCACCAGCGATCAGGCCGGTATGGACGCCGTCATGCCGGTGCTCAAGGCCCATGGCCTCTTTTTCATGGACTCCGTCACCTCGCCCACCAGCGCCGCCGCCGCCGCCGCCCGCAAAGCCGGCGTGCACTATTACCGGCGGGCCGTCTTTCTCGACAACGTCCGTAATATCCGCACCATCCTCGGCCAACTCAAAACCGCCGAACGCCACGCCCTCAAACACGGCCATGCCATCGCCATCGGCCACCCCTACAACGAAACCTACGAAGCCTTGCTCCTCTGGGCCAAGGAACGCGATCCCCACGTCACCCTTGTCACGTTGACCGAACTCGGCCCTGAATTTTAGGCGGCATGCGGCCTCCGGCGGCCAGGGGAGGCTCTGCCTCCCCTGGACCCCACCGCCGGGGGACTTGAGGTCCCCCGGACCTCCTTTTACCGGGTTGGGATGGTGGGTGGTGGATGCGTTGGGGAAAGGCGGAGTGCCGTATGTTTGTTGCCGCAATCGGCCCGGCGGCACGAGGAGCTTAGCTCCTGCGTCCGCGTGCTTCGAAGGCGGCCACGAGCTTGTCCTGGTAGCGGGCCAGGATGACGGCCAGGGGTAGGCTTATGGCGGCGAGCAGGCACAGGGCGATGAAGGGGCGCAGGTGGGGACGCAGGAAATCCGCGCCGTAGCCGAGGATGGGCTGGTGGAGCAGGTAGAAGCTGTAGGAGGCGGCGGCCGCGGCGGCGATGCGGGGCTTGGCGCCGAGTCGGGCCATGGCGGGCCAGGCGAAGAGCGAGCCGGCCACGCCGATGCAGGCGGCGACGAGGAGGATATGGGCCAGGGGCATGGGCAGGGCGGTTTTGAAGAGAATGGCCAGGGGCAGGCAGAAGTAGGCCAGGGCGGCGAATCCCATGCGCCAGGAGGCGGGGACGCCGGTGGGGTCGTCACCGGCGAGGAGCGCGGCCCGGGGCTTCCAGGCCAGGGCGAAAGCCATGCCCAGGGCGAATTCCGGCAGGCGGTAGGGCAGGTTGAAGTAGAGCATGTAGTCGAGCAGGGCGGCGGTGCCGCTTATTTTGGCCAGAAGCGACAGCAGCAGCCACAGGCCCCAGCCGAAGGCCAGGCAGGCGATGAGGGCGCGTTTGGCGCCGAGCTTGCGGAAAAGGCGCAGCAGCAAGGGGTAGGTCAGGTAGAATTGGGCCAGCAGCCCCATCCACCACAGGGCGGGTTCCAGGCAGAAGAAACGGGCCGGGTCGAAGGTCTGGGCGAAGATGATTTTTTCGCCCACGCAGGCGGCCAGGGCGGCGAAGGGCATGGTCCCGGCGACCAGGGCGACGAGGCTCCAAAGGGCCAGGGACAGGTAGTATTGGGGCACGATGCGGCCGAAGCGGCGCAGGAAGAAGTCGCGATAGCGCATGGGCGGCTTGCCGCCGGGATCGGCGTGGGGCAGGGTGAGGACGAAACCGGTGATGGCGTTGAAGACCACGACGCCGAGGTAGCCCTGGCTCAGGAAGTCGCCGAGGATGGGGCCGAAGGGGTTTTGCGCGCCGGCGTCGGGCAGTACGGTCCAGAGGTGGTAAAAGAAGATGCCGGCCATGGCCAGGACCCGGATGCTTTCGATCTGGGTGACGCGCCGCTGCATGGAAGCTCCTTTCGTGGTCATGGTTATGCGTGGCGGGAAAAAGGGGTAGCCAAGTCGGGAACTTGGCGGAAATGCGGCCTTTTCGCAAGAGAGGAGTCGGGGATGCGGGTGACGTTTGTCGGCCTGGGCGAGGAGGGGCCGCGCACGATCCTTTTCTTCAGGGCGGCTGCTTATGGAGAGCGGAATGAAGGCAATTTTGCCCGAGCCCGGGGACGTCCTGCCGGGCGGTCAGCGCGAGGCGCTGTAATTCGAGGAATCGCCGACCACGAGGTAGCTGCCGGGGTTGGCCACGGGCGTGCGGTCGGCCCGCAACTGCCACATATCCTTGTCGGGCTCGCTTGCGGCCAGGGCCTCGTAATGCCGGTCCAGGATCGCATGGCCGTCCAGAAAGGCGTTGGAAGCGGCGGAAATCCGCACGCAGCCCTTGGAGTCCGTGCCGCCCAGACGCGGTTCGCCCTGGTCCGGGTCGGTCGCGTGCATAAGAAGCCGCATCTGGCTGTCGTAGATGCCCTGGCGGAATTTGCGGGGGGCCTGCTGGAAGCCGAAATCCCACACTCGGCTGCCTCGGGCTCCAAGGCCCCGCCATCCCTTGTTGTTTTTCGTGCCCTGGGCACGGTAGCTCCAGTTTTCGGTGGTATTTTCGAATACGCCGACCGGCGTGATGAAGGAATCCTCATGGGCGCGCAGTTTGCCCGTGGAGATAAAATCCACGCCAAGGAGCAGCACTTTTCCCGCCCCGGCATCGTAAAAGGCCAGAAAGGCCAGCTGGGCCGCCGGATTGCGGTCGGCATAGAGGAAGAACTGGCTGGCGGAAAGGTCGGCCCCGGCAGCCCGAAGCCGGTTCATGGCGTCGAGGCGGATGTTGTCGCGGTACTGGCTGCTTGGGGCGCGGAGCATATCCACGCGGTGGTGGCGCGGAGAGCGGCTGACGCGGGCCAAGGTCTTGGCCGTGACCGTGGCGGCGTAGTCGCCGGCGATGCGGGCAAGCTCTTGGCGCAGGGCCGGAGCGGAGGCTTCGCCTGCCTCGATGACGCCGAAGTTCGAGGGCGCGGGGCGGGGCTTTTTTTTCTGGGCGGCCTGGGCGGGAAGGAGCAGGGCCAGAAACAAGACGGCCAGAAAAAAGGTCCCGGCGACGACCCCGGGTCCCCGCCTTGCCGGGAGAACAAAAAGCGGGCTCCCCGTTCGTGGGAAACCCGCTTGTCTGGCAAGGAGGAAATTCGGGACGCCCAAGGGCCTAGAAGACCCGGCGGCCTCCGGCATAATGCGTTCTCCAGTAATCTTCTTCGAGGTTGCTTATGGTCACGGTCTTGCCGTGGCTGGCGCTGTGGATGAACTTGCCGTTTTCAAGATAGATGCCGACGTGGCTGATGCCGCGCTTGGAGCGAAAAAAGACCAGATCGCCCTTGCGCAGCCTGTTTTTGGCCACCATCTTGCCGACATGGTACTGTTCGCGCGAAGAGCGGGGCAGATGGATGCCGTAGCGGTTGAAAACCCAGGTGGTAAAGCCCGAGCAGTCGAAGCCGCTGTTGGGATCACAGCCTCCGGAGCGGTAGGGAGTGCCGATCTGGGTGTTGGCGGTGCGCAGCATGCGTGCGTAGACGCTGCCCTTGCGCTGCACGGCAGCCAGATCGAAAAGATTTTCGCTCAGGAGTTGTTCGGGGCCGGACGCGACCTTGGGCGTGGAGCCCTGGTCGAAAAGGTTGCCTGAGAGCAGATTGTGTTCGGCGTCGGCCTTGAGGCGTTCTTCGGGTGCCGCATCGTGGGTGATAAAGTCATTTCTGGCGTTAAAACCCTGATACCCTTCGAATTGATACGAATAGGTTTTCTGTTTCGAAGAGCAGCCGGCAGCCAATAGGGCGAGCAGGGCTACGAAGATGACCGGTTTGAGTTTGTGTCTGACGTGTGCGTGCGCGTCGGTCAAAACCGTTCCTCCTTGCTGGAGTTTCTGGCCGGGGCAGCTTTTCGCTGTGTTCACGACAACCTTTCGCGCCGCGGGAGCACATTCTTATCACTTCGTCCGATTCGCGTGACACCACGCGGGACGTGCTCTCGATTCGCCAGATTCTCTACGAAAGGTTAGATGCTTTCTAAAAGAGTCGTTTTTTTTCGTCAAGGTCATTTTGACAATTTAATAAATTGAAACCAAAATCGTTGTTGGGTAAACCTTGTCCGTTTGCCGGACGCGAGGTATAATTATTTGAAATGAAAAAATATTTTACAGTTGCAACCACCGAGGGCGAGCGCCCGGTTTCCGTCGTTGCCGGCGAGGTCATGGCCCGTTCCCTTTTTCGGGCCGGATACTTCGTCGGCGCGCCGCTTTGCGCCGGGTTGGGACGCTGTGGCCGGTGCCGGGTGCGCTACCTCTCGCCGCCGCCACAGCCCCTGCCGTCCGAGATACGCCGTCTCGGCGACGCCGCCCTGGCCGATGGCTGGCGGCTGGCCTGTCTGCGACCGGCCCAGGGCGGCGAACGGCTGGCCCTGGCCGCGACCGGACCCGCGCCGGCCTACGATCCGGCCGCCGTCACCGGAAGCCTTGACGGCGACAATCCCCTTGGCCTGGCGGTCGATATCGGCACCACCGGCCTGGCTTGGCGGTTGGTGGGCCTGGCCGACGGGAGCGTTGCGGCCGAAGGGCGCGGCGTCAATCCCCAACTCGGGGTCGGGGGGGAGGTCGTCTCCCGACTGGCCTTCGCCCTGGAACCCGGCGGCGGGGCGTATCTGCGCGATCTGGTCCTTGACGTCATCGCCCAAAAGGCGGCCCTGGCCGGGGATCGGCTGGCCGGGCTGTGCGTGGCCGGCAACTCGGCCATGGTGTCCATCCTGTGCGGCAAGGAACTTTCCGGCCTGGCCCATGCCCCCTACGGCCTCATCTGGCGGGCGGGAGAGGCCGTGCCCCTTGGCCGGGGCCTGCCGCCCGCCTACATCCCGCCGCTTTTGGGCCCGTTCGTCGGCGCGGATTTGAGCGCCGGGCTGACCGCGCTCTTGCGGCAAAAGCCCGCCTATCCCTTTTTGCTGGCCGACCTCGGCACCAACGCCGAGATGATCCTGGGGCTCGCCCCGGACCGGTTTCTGGCCGCCAGCGCCCCGTTGGGGCCGGCGCTCGAAGGCGTGGGCTTAAGCCAGGGGGCGCTGGCCGGGCCGGGCGTTGCCGTCTCCTTCGAGTTGACGCCGGCCGGCCTCACGCCGGTGCTGTTCCCGGGGAGCGATGCGCCGGCAACCACCAGCGGCATCGCCGGGCCGGGCTATCTGGCCCTGGCCGCGCTGCTCGCGGAGCAGGGCGTGCTTGACACCGACGGCCGTTTCGCCCAAACCCCTGCGCCGACCCCGCTTGGCGCGCGGCTGCGCCGGATGGTCGCAACCGACCACGGCGAACCCGTGTTCGAGACGGCTGGCTATCGCCTGTTCGCCTCGGATGTGGAAGAGTTGCTCAAGGTCAAGGCGGCCTGCAATCTGGCCGTGGCCTCGCTTCTACGCGCGGCCGGGCTGAGCACGGCCGATCTGGCCGGCGTGCATCTGGCCGGGGCGTTCGGGGTCAAGGTCGCGCCGGACGACCTGGAAACGCTCGGCTTTTTCCCGCCGGGCCTGGCCGGCCGGGTCCAGGTGGCCGGCAACCTGTCCCTGGCCGGGGCGACGCTTTTCCTGACCGAGCCGGAAAGCCGGACTACGGCCGAGGCGCTGCCCGCCGTGACCACGATCGTGCCCCTTGTCGACGCAAGCCCCGGAGCTTCCGACGCTTCCGACGCCTTTATCCGCAGGATGGTTTTTACCTATGTCCCCTGATGCCGCACCCGCGACCGTGCCCCCACGGCACCTTTTCCGTCCCTTGCTTCCCGAGGCGACCACAACCCTGGCCGGCTATGCCACCCTGCTGCGCCGGGCTCTTGGGATGACTCCGGGCCGGGAGCGCGAATTGCCGTGGCGCATTCGCGACCTGTCGCTGTCGCTGACCGCCGAGCGCGAGGGCGGCCCCAAGCCCGGCTATCTGAGCGATCCGCGCACCTTGGCTGCCTATGCCTGGTATTTTCTGCCCTGGAACCTGCTGCGCCTTTCAAGGCTGCTGCCGGGGCTCGACCTCGATATCCCCGACGGCGGGCTGGTGTGCGACGTGGGTTCCGGCCCGCTGACCTTTGTCCAGGCCCTTTGGCTGTCGCGCCCCGATCTGCGCCGCAAGCGGCTGCGCTTTACCTGCGTGGACCGCTCCCGGCGCGCCTTGGACCTTGGGCTGACGCTTTTCTCCGGGCTCGCCGGCTTCGATCCGTCGGCACCGGACGCGCCCTGGCGTATTCGGACCGTGCGCGGCGAATACTGGCAGGGCCTTGCCGAGGGGGCGCAGCTCACCGCCATGGTCAACGTGGCCAACGAACTGGCCGACTCGGGTCGGGAACCCCTCGATATCCGCATGGAACGGCTTGCCGCCCAGTTGGCCGATTCCCTGGCCCCGGGCGGGATTGCCCTGGTGGTCGAGCCGGGCACGCGCCTGGGCTGGCGCTGTCTGGCCGCCATGCGCACGGCGCTTGTCGAGATGGGACTGGGGCTTGACGCCCCCTGTCCCCACGGCGAGGTCTGCCCCTTTTCCGCAAGCAAAGTGCGGGCCTGGTGCCATTTCACCATGTCCCTTGCCGGCGCGCCGGCCTGGCTCACCAAGCTTTCCGAGCGGGCGGAGCTTGGCAAGCAGCGCCTGAGCCTGTCCTTTCTCGCCGCCCGGGCCGCGTCGCCGGTCTATGCGCAGCCCGCCATCCGCGTTGTCTCCGGTCCCTTCTCCCTGGACGACGCGCCCGGAACGGCCGCCTACGGCTGCACGGACAAGGGGCTGGCCGTGGTGGTCGCACCGGACGGCCGCGCCCCGCGTCCGGGCGACCTGCTCCTCCGCGACATTCCCCCCGACGCCCCCCGCGACGCCAAATCCGGCGCACCCCGGGTGATCCTCGAGGCGCGACCCGGATCCGCGCCGGCCTCCGTGCCGGACAGGGGAAAGACGGAACGGACCGGGGCAAAGCCGTCGCGCCGGCCGCCCCGTCCCGACTCCGGGAACGCGGCGGCCTCGTCGGCGAAGCGGGAACGGTCGGGCAAGCCGGCCAAGCCGCGCCCGAGGACCGCGCGCGGCTCCGGCCCGGATCGCCAGGCCGGGGGGGGCAAACATCCCGGGGCCGGGAAAAGGGGCAGGAAGGCATGAGCGAAGGGGATCACAGCGAGGGTCAGCCCGTCCCGGCCGGCCGCCTGCCCTCCTGGCTGCGGGTCAAACTGCCGAAAGACGCCGCCTTCGGCGCGACAGCCCATACCGTGGCCGCCGGCGGACTGCGCACGGTCTGCCGGGGGGCGCGCTGTCCCAATATCTTCGAGTGCTTTTCCCGGGGCACGGCCACCTTTTTGATTCTCGGCGGCGTGTGCACGCGTGGCTGCGCCTTTTGTAACATCACCGCCGGCAGGCCCGATCCCGTGGACCCGGACGAGCCCGCGCGCCTGGCCGCGGCCGTGGCCGAACTGGGGCTGACCCACGCCGTGGTCACCTCCGTCACCCGCGACGACCTGCCGGACGGCGGCGCGGCCCATTTCGCCGCGACCATCGCCGCCCTGCGCCAGGCCTGCCCCGATACCACCGTCGAGGTGCTCACCCCGGATTTCGGCGGCGACCCGGAGGCCCTGGATATCGTGCTTACGGCCCGGCCCGACGTCTTTAACCACAATGTGGAGACCGTGCCGCGCCTCTATCCGATCGCCCGGGCCCGGGCCGATTATGCCGGAAGCCTTGGCGTGTTGGCCCGGGCGGCGGCTTCCGGCGCGGCGGTCGTCAAAAGCGGGCTCATGGTGGGGCTTGGCGAGACCCGCGAGGAATTGGCGACGGTGTTTGCCGATCTTTCGCGGGCCGGCTGCCGGGTGGTCACGGTGGGGCAGTACCTGCGGCCGTCGCGGCGCAACCTGCCGGTGGTCCGCTACGTGCCGCCGGACGAATTCGATGCCCTGGCCGCTCTGGGCCGCGATTGCGGCATCGCGGAAATGGTGTGCGCCCCCCTCGTGCGCAGCTCCTACAAGGCCGGCAATACGGCTGCGGTCGCCTCCCTTCGCGGTTGTCCGCACCCTTGAAATGGGGTAGGGACTGCGGCATCCACGTTTTCAAGCAGAAAACCGTTCATCCATGGGAGGTTCCGCGTGGAGGTGTCACAAACCGGCATCCCCGGGCTTGTCACGATCAAACCCAAGGTGTTTGGCGACAACCGGGGATTTTTTCTTGAAACCTACAGCTGCGCCGCCTTTGCCGCGGCCGGCCTCGATTACGACTTCGTCCAGGACAACCATGCCCGCTCGGGTCCCAAGGGCGTGCTGCGGGGACTGCATTTCCAGCGTCCGCCCTCGACCCAGGCCAAGCTCGTCTGGGTGGTGCGCGGGGCGGTGCTCGACGTGGTCGTGGATTTGCGCGTGGGCTCGCCGACCTACAAGAAATGGTACGGCATCGAGTTGACCGAGGAAAACTTCATGCGGCTGATGGTGCCGCGTGGGTTTGCCCACGGCTACGTGACCCTGACCGAGAACGCGGAGTTCATGTACAAGGTCGACGCGCCCTATGCTCCGGCCGACGATGCCGGCATTGCCTGGAACGACCCGGACCTCGGCATCGACTGGCCGGTGGCCGAGCCTATATTGTCCGAAAAGGACGCCCGCCAACCGACCTTGGCCGCCTTGGGGTCGCCTTTTGTCTATGACCGCTGACGCCGCTTTGAGCGGGGAGGACGCATGACGGAAACTGCCTGTTGCGCCGGGGGAAAGGGCCGCTACGCTCTGATTTTGGCCGGCGGATCGGGGACGCGGCTGTGGCCGCTCTCCCGGACTTTGCTGCCCAAGCAATTGCTGGATCTCGGCGAGGGCGAGACGCTTTTGCAGTCCACCGCCCTGCGGGTGTGCGAATCGTTTGCCCCGGACCATGTGCTGGTCATCACCAATGAGGAGCACCGGTTCGAGGTCCGCACCCAGTTGCAAGCCGTTTTGCCGGACGCCGGCACGCGCGTTTTGGCCGAGCCCGTGGGGAAAAACACGCTGCCCGCCATCATGCTTGGCCTCGAACCCATCGTGGCCGCCGATCCGAAGGCCGTTGTCGGCGTCTTTCCGGCCGATCACCGCATCCGGGACCACAAGGCGCTTCAGGCGGCCATGGACCGGGCCGCGGCTCTGGCCGGGGAGGGCTGGTTCGTCACCTTCGGCATCCCTCCCCACGCGCCGGAAACCGGCTACGGCTACATCCACCGGGGCGAACCGCTGGGGCAGGGCGCGCACAAGGTGGCGGGGTTCACCGAGAAGCCCGATCTCCCCACGGCCGAAAAGCTCGTGGCCGGCGGCGAGCACTTCTGGAACAGTGGCATGTTCGTCTTCCGGGCCGACAAGTTTCTTGCGGCCGTGGCCGCCCATGCGCCGGCGATCTACTCCTGGTGGGAGAGCCGCGGCGAGCGGCCCTTGACGGCTGGCTACGCCGGGCTCCCGGACATCTCCGTGGACTACGGCGTGGTGGAGAAGATGGACGACATCGCCATGGTCGAGGCCCCCTTCGACTGGGACGACCTCGGCAGTTGGGAGGCGCTCTACCGCCTGGGCAAGAAGGATGGTACGGGCTGCGTCACCACGGGCGAGGTCCTGGCGCTCGACTGCGCGGATTCGCTTTTCTTTTCCCAAGGCAGTTCCCTGGCCGTGGCCGGGGTCAAGGACATGATCGTCATCCAGACCCGCGACGCGACCCTGGTCTGCCCGGTGGCCGAAGCCCAGCGGGTCAAGGACGTGGTGGGGCGGCTCAAGTCCCAGGGCAGCAAGCTTGTCGAGGCCCACGTCACGGTGCGCCGGCCCTGGGGCAGCTACACGGTGCTCGAGGGTGGTCCCGGCTACAAGATCAAGCGTATCGAGGTCCCGCCGGCCGGGCGGCTGTCGCTGCAGATGCACCACCACCGGGCCGAACACTGGGTGGTGGTGTCGGGCACGGCGCTGGTGCAGCTCGGGGACAAGGAGCGGATCCTGATCGAGAACCAGTCCGTGGACATCCCCAAAGGCACGGTGCACCGGCTGTCCAATCCGGGCAAGATTCCGGTGGAAATCATCGAGATCCAGTCCGGGCCGTATCTCGAGGAGGACGACATCGTGCGCTTCGATGACGTCTATGGGCGCAAGGTCGGCGAGGGCGGGGCGAAGGCTGCGGCAGCGGAAGATGGCGGGGATTCGTGAATTTTTTCATTAAACCTTGACACGGAAGTTGTGGCCTGGGTAAAAAGCGCGGTGCGGCGCTCCATGCTGGGGTGAGGGGACAGCCCCCGGCAAATGCCGCATCCGCAACCGTTTCCTTTTTTCCGACCGCGCCCCGGGGGCGGCGGGGCGTCGCGCGGCATTGCCCGCGGCGGTAAACCAGCAACGGCACATGGGCAGGGGAAGTATGGAGGAGAACAGATCGAATTCGGCCGGCGGCGTTGGCGGCATGGTGCTTTGTGCCCTGATCGGCTTCGTCGGCGCCCTTGTGGTAGGGTGGGTCATCTTTCCGAAACTGCTTTACAGCGAAAAGACACAGCCCATTCGTTTCAGTCACACGGTCCATGCGCAGCTGGGCATAGAGTGCGAACAGTGCCACCATCTTGGTCCTGACGGCCGGTTTGCCGGCCTGCCCACGACCGAATCCTGCGCCGAATGCCATGGCGACGAAACCGGGGACAAGTCGCCAAACGGCAAGGAAATCGACAAGTTCGTCAAGGACTACGTCAAGACCGGGGCCCAGGTTCCCTGGCTCGTCTACCAGTATCAGCCCGACAACGTGTTCTTCTCCCATGCCGCCCACAAGGGATTCGAGTGCACCAAGTGCCATCCCGACGTGGCCAAGATGGACAATCCTCCGGCGTATTACGAGAACCGGATCAGCGGCTATAGCAAAGACACGATGAAGATGTGGCAGTGTGAACGTTGTCACGCCTCCATGGGCACCAGCAACGCCTGCTACGTTTGTCATAAATAAGGGGGGAGAAATGGGAGTTGATCGCAGAGCTTTCCTCGGGCTTGTGGCGGGTGGCGCCGTGGGCACCATGTTCACCCCCATCCCGTGGAAATTGTTGGATGATGTTGCCATATGGACCCAGAACTGGTCGTGGATTCCCAACGTGCCCAAGGGCCAGATCGATTATGTGACCACGACGAGCAAGTTGTGTCCGGCCGGCGAAGGCCTCAAAATCATGCGCGTGGCCGGCAATCCGATCACGGCCTCCGGCAACCCGGCTCACCCCCTGTCGAGCGGCGGCGTCTCGGCCCTGGCCCGATCCGAAGTCTACATGCTGTACAGCCCGGCCCGGGTCAAATCGCCCATGAAAAAGTCGGGCAAGGGTTTCGAGCCCATCACCTGGGAACAGGCGCTGCTTGAAATGGCCGACAAGCTCGGCGCGGCCAAGGGCTCGGTCGCCTGTGTTTCCGGCGACCAGTCCGGCACCATGAACGAGGTGCTTTCGGCCTTCGTCGGCAAGCTCGGCACGGCCGGCTACTTCATGATGCCCTCCGAGGCCACCACCGCCGCCAAGGGCATGCAGGTCATGGGCGGCAAGGGCCAGGCCGGCTACGACTTCGAGAACGCCGACACCGTGCTGGTCCTTGGCGCGGACATCTTCGAGACCTGGGGCACCTCCACCCGCAACCGCAAGGCGTTTAGCGCCAAGCGGCCGGTCGGGGTCAAGCCCGCTTCCAATTATATCTACGTCGGACCGACCAGGAACAACACCGCCGCCGTGTGCGACCAGTGGATTCCGGCCTCGGCCGCCGACCTCGGCGTGGTGGCCCTCGGCATCGCCTGGCACCTGATCAAGGCCGGGGCCACAAGCTCCGCGCCCGGCTTCGACACCCTGCGCGCCGTGGTCAATGGCGGATTCGGTCCCGAGGACGTGCGGCGCGCCACGGGCATCGCCCCGGAGGTCCTGGCCGGCGTGGCCAAGGCCCTCGCCGCCTCCAAGGCCGCCATGGTGGTCACGGGATCGCCTTTCGGCCAGGGGCTCGGCGCCGGAGCGTTCATGGCCGGCATGGCGCTCAATGTCCTGCTCGGCCGCATCAACAAGCCCGGCGGCATTTACGCCCTGCCGGAGCTGGCCACGGTGGTGCCCGGGGCCATGACCCGCGAGGCCATGCTCGAGGCCGACCTGCCCGGCTTCCTCAAGGCCGTGGCTGGCGGCAAGAAGCCGGCTCCCAAGGCCTTGCTGGTCTACGACGCCAACCCGGCCTACGGCCTGCCCGAGGCCGCGACCATGGCCAAGGCCCTGGAAAAAATCCCGTACAAGGTCAGCTTCTCCTCCTTCATGGACGAGACGGCGGCCCTGTGCGATCTCGTGCTGCCCAATTCCCTGACCCTGGAGCGCTACGACGATGTGGTCACGCCCTATGGTTCGGGCTTTTGCATCTACAGCCTGGTCACGCCCTACCAGAAGCCGGTGCACGACACCCGGCCGACCGGCGACGTGATCCTGGCGCTGGCCCGCAAACTGAGCATCGACCTTAAGTTCGACAACTTCCTGCAGGTGCTCAAGGAGAAGGTGGCCACCCTGGCCAAGGCCTCCGGCGGGTTTGTCGCCAAGGACGTCATGCCCTGGCAGGTGGCGGCGGGCAAGCCCGCGCCCGCGCTGGCCGGCGGCGACTTGTGGAAGGCCCTTTCCGCCGGGTACGCCTGGACCATGGTCGGCTCCGTGTCCCAGAGCGGACTCGGCTTCGCCCCCGAGGTGCTGGCCAAGGCGGTGAAACCCGGCAAGACCTCCGGCAAGACCGTGACCCTGGCGCCGTACGCCCAGCTGCGCACCGGCACCCCGACCACGGGCATGCCCTGTCAGGATCTTACCCTGGTGCCCGACACGGAGCTTCTCGGCGAAACCACTCTGGTGCGCATGGGCAGCGCCACAGCCAAGGCGCTCGGCATAAAGCCCGGCGCGATGGTCAAGCTCAGCGGCGCCGGGGCGCACTGCAAGGCCCAGGTCCACATCTTCGAGAGCGTCATGACCGGCGTGGTGTCTGCTCCCTTGGGCTTCGGCCATACCGCCTTCGACATCTTCAGCAAGGGCAAGGGATCCAATTATTTGGCGCTTTTACCCGTGACCGAGGAGCCGGGCACCGGCATGTCCATGTGGGCCGCCGCTGAAGTCAAAATCGCCTAACCACGAGTCAAAGGGAAGCCGTTATGTCCGGACACCATTTCAAGGAATTCCCGATCACCTGGGGCATGGTGATCGATATCGACAAGTGCACCGGCTGCGGGGCCTGCATGGCCTCCTGCCAGACGGAAAACAACGTCAATCCCCAGCCCGAGGCCACAAACAAGCTGCGTTCCACCTCCTGGATGCTGGTTTACGAACTGACCAACGATAAAGCCTTCCCCAACCATGACGTGGCCTTTCTGCCCCGTCCCTGCCAGCAGTGCGGCAACCCGCCCTGCGTGTCCGTGTGCCCGGTCGTGGCCACGGATAAAAACGAGGACGGCGGCATTGTCAGCCAGATCTACCCCCGCTGCATCGGCTGCCGGTACTGCGTGGCCGCCTGCCCCTACCATGTCCGTTACTTCGGCTGGTACGACCCGATCTGGCCCGAAGGCATGACCAAGACCCTGTCGCCCCTGACCTCGGTGCGGCCGCGCGGCGTGGTGGAGAAGTGCACGTTTTGCCACCACCGCTGGAACCTGGCCAAGGACGCCGCCCGGGCTGCCGGCAAGGACCCCGAGGATCTTGAAGACGGCGCCTACGTCACCGCCTGCGTCCAGAACTGCCCCTCCGGGGCGCTTTCCTTCGGGGATCTCAAAAATCCCAAGCACAAGGTGCATGAGCTCATCAAGAGCCCCTACGCTTTCCGGTTGCTCGAACGCCTGGGCACAAAACCCCAGGTCTACTACATCAGCCGGCGGGAGTGGGTGCGCAAACTCGGCGATAACTACCTCAAGAGCGAAAAAACCGAGTAATTCCGGGGGATGCAATGAGCTTTATTGATATTGAGAAAAACTGGTATCCCGAGGGTGTGACGCGTTGCGGCCTGGGGAAGTTCATGGGGTGGCTGGGGTTCCTTGGCGTGATCGCCCTTTTCGGCCTCATCGCCATGCTTGTCTGCTTCTATTACGGCCTGGGCGTCACCGGGCTTGACAACTACTTCGGGTTCGGCCTGTGGATCACCTTCGATCTGGCCGTCATCGCCCTGGGCGCGGGAGCCTTTTTCACCGGGCTCATCCGTTACATCATCGGCGTCGATGAACTCAAGAACATCATCAACCTGACGGTGATCAAAGGGTTCATCTGCTACTCCGGGGCCATGCTCATCCTCTCGCTGGACGTCGGCCAGCCGCTGCGCTCATGGTTCGGCTACTGGCACCCCAACGTCCACTCCATGCTCACCGAAGTTATCTTCTGCATCACGTGTTACCTGCTGGTGCTCATCATCGAGTACGTCCCGCTGATCCTTGAGCAGAAGCAACTCAATAAGATCCCGTTCCTGCACAATCTGGCCCACCAGATGCACGTGGTCATGCCGCTTTTCGCCGGCATCGGCGCGTTTCTGTCCACCTTCCACCAGGGCTCGCTCGGCGGCATGTACGGCGTCATGTTCGCCCGTCCCTACGCCTTTCGCGAAGGGTTCTTCATCTGGCCGTGGACGTTCTTCCTGTTCGTCCTGTCGGCCATCTCCTCGGGCCCGTGCCTCACGGTGCTGATCTGCGGCTTCATGGAGAAGCTCTCCGGCCGCAAGCTCACCACCTACCGCATCAAGTCGCTGATGGCCAAGATCGGCGGCACCATGCTGCTCATCTACATGGTGTTCAAGTATCTGGACACCTGGGCCTGGATCAACGGCGTGCTGCCCCGGGCCGGCCTGACCTTCGACCAGATGTTTTACGGGCTGGTCTACGGCAAGTGGCTGTTTTTTACGGAAATCGTCCTGTGCCTGCCGGTGCCGGTCATCTTCCTGCTCACGCCGCTGCGCAAGAAGCCGGCGTTTATGTACTCCGGCGCCATCCTGGCCTGCCTCGGCGTCATCATCAACCGCTACGTCTTCACCGTCCAGGCCCTGGCCCAGCCGGTCCTGCCCTTCACCAAGTGGGTGGTCTATTCCCCCAACTGGGCCGAATGGGCGACCTCGGGCATGGTCATCGCCTACGGGTTCATCCTCATGAGCCTTTCCTACCGCTACCTGCCGATCTTCCCGCAGGAAGTGGGGCTCAACAAGAAATAGTCCCTGGGCAGGCTTGCCCGACAAAGCCCGGTCGTTTCGCGCGGCCGGGCTTTTTTTGTCTCCGCTGCCGGGAGTTTTTGCGGGCTGTCCCGTGGTGGGGAGGATGCGGTCGCTGGAAGTGCGACGCTAACATGGCATGTCGGTTGCAAATCAATCCGGATATGCCTAAAGTACAAATGCCTTTTTTTCCCGGGCGGATGTTTGGGCTGCGGGAACGACTCCATGACGGCCTCTTGTCGTTTGAAGCGGCCCCAACCTCCGATCGGGGGGAAAGCTTGGCTTTCAAAACCAGAAAAGGCGCCATCGCGTGGCTGCGCGTCGTGGACTTGGCTGTGGCCGCCGTGGCCTTGCTCATCGCCGGCGGCGTGGCCGCGGCCGAGTCGCCCGAGGCGTCCCTGCGCCTCGACGTTCCCACCCTGGCGCTTTTCGCCTGGCTGCTTATAGCCACGGCCAGCGTTTTTCCGCTTTTTGCCCTTTATACCGAAGTGGCGCTTTTCCAGTGGCGCGAGTCGGTCAAGGCCACGGTCAAGGCCGTCACCGGCGTGCTGCTGATTCTGGTCGCGGGCGCGGCGGTGCTCGATCCGCCGCTGATCACGGCGATGTTCCTGATCCTTTATTGGTTTTCGGCCTGCGCCGGAGGCATTGCCGCCCGGGTTGTCACCCGCCGGCTGCTCTTTCTCACCGAGGCCCAGGGCATCGCCGCCCGCCGCACCCTCATTGTCGGCACGGGCTTGCGGGCCCAGGAAATCGCCCTGCGTATGCTTGCCCAGCCCGGCCACGGCTACCGCTTCTGCGGTTTCATCGGCAATGGCTGGGAAAAGGAGCCGCCGTCGCCGTTGCCGGGGCGCTTCGATCTGGTCGCCGACATGGCCGGTTTCGCCGATTATTTGCGCGAGCACGTGGTGGACGAGGTCCTGGTCTGCCTGCCTTTGACCGAGCTGAGTGACAAGGCCACGGCGCTCGTTTCGGAATGCGAGGAGCAGGGGGTGTCCGTGACCGTGATCACACGCCTTTTCGAGCTCAAAAATCCGCGTCACCGCCCGGGCAGCCATGGCGGGGAGCTGGTGGTAACCATCTCCAACACCCTGGCCGACGAGCGTGAACTGATCCTCAAGCGTTTCCTTGACGTGTCCGTGGCCCTGGCCATGCTTTTGGCGCTTTCCCCGCTTTTGCTTGCGGTCTGGGCGCTGGTCCGGCTGACCTCGCCCGGGCCGGCCCTGTTCGCCCAGGAGCGGGTGGGGCTCAATAAGCGGGTGTTCAAATTCTACAAATTCCGTACCATGGTCCAAAACGCCGAGGCCCTGCAAGCCGACCTCGAGTCCCGAAACGAGACCAACGGCGCGACGTTCAAGATCAAAAACGATCCGCGCATTACCAGGCTCGGCCGCATCCTGCGCAAGACCAGCATCGACGAGCTGCCGCAGCTTTTTAATGTGCTCAAAGGCGAGATGAGCCTTGTCGGCCCAAGGCCGCTGCCCATGCGCGACGTCGAGCGTATCGAAAAGGACTGGCCGCGCCGCCGGTTCGGGGTCAAGCCCGGCATCACCTGCCTGTGGCAGATATGCGGCCGCAACAACCTGCCGTTCGAGCGGATGATGCAGCTCGACATCGAGTACGTCGACACCTGGTCCGTGCTGCTCGACATCAAGATCCTGCTGCGCACCGTGCCGGTGGTGTGCAGCATGCGCGGCGCGTATTGAACCACGCCGGTCGGCTTGCTTGCCCGCAAGCCCCCCCTGGCCTATAGTGCCGCAACCAGAAAGCCGGGGGACACGCGACGGATGCGCATTATAAAGCCTTTCAAGGGACGCCGGGGTTTCGGTCCGGTTTTCTTCCTTCTGGCCGGGGCGCTGCTTTTGGCGCCCCTGGCCGCGGCCGGGTTTGCCGGCTACTACCTGTTTCTCAAGGACGCCCACAAACCCGAGGTCGCCTTGCTGCCCGAGGCCGACGCCTCGTCGCTGAAGCGCCTTTTTACCGTGACCGCCGCCGACCCGCAGTCGGGCATCCGTTCGATCACCGTCACCGTCACCCAGGGCCAGCGTCGCAACACGATACTGCGCAAGACCTATGATCCGCCCAAGGACAAGGTGGCCGAACGCTTCAACCTGGAAAACTCCGAACTTCGCGGCGGAACCTTCGAACTGCAGGTCGCGGCCTACGACGGTTCTTACGCCAACCTCGGCGCGGGCAACACGGCCCACATTTCCCGGCGCATGCTCCTCGATCTCGTGGCCCCCTCGGTCAAGGCCCTGACCCCGGCCCATTACGTGCGCCAGGGCGGCGTGGGGCTGGTCGTCTACGAGATCAACAAGGACGCCGTCAGAAGCGGGGTGATGGTCGGGGACAAGTTCTACCCCGGCTACAAGCAACCGGGCGGCCAGTATGCCTGCCTGTTCGCCTTTCCCGCAGACATGGACGCCAAGGACTTCAAGCCGCGCCTTGTCGTGGAGGACGCCGCCGGCAACGAGCGCACCGGATTTTTCGTCAATATGGCCATAAAGCGGCGTTTTCGTGAGGAGCGGGTGGACGTCTCCGACGAGTACCTGGCCTCGCGGCTGTCGGCTTTTGCCGCGCTGTATCCGGAAATCCGCGATCCCGTGGCCCGGTTTCAGAAGATCAACGACGCCCTGCGCCGCCAAAACGAGGCCGTGCCGACCGCCCTTTCCAGGGAGAGCCCCCCGGAAGCGCTTTGGGACGGGGCGTTTATCTACATGCCGCGCTCCATCGTACGCGGTTCGTTCGGCGCGGACCGCGTCTATGTCTACGACGGCCGGGAGATCGGTCGGGAAACGAGCGCGGGCATCGATCTCGCCTCGGTCTCCCATGCCCCGGTGCCGGCGGCCAACAACGGCAAGGTGGTCTATGCCGGACCACTCGGCGTCTACGGCAACACCGTCATCATCGACCACGGCCTGGGGCTTTTGAGCCTCTACGGCAATCTGTCCTCCATGGCCGTGCGCCGGGGAGAGACCGTGAAAAAGGGGGCGGTGATCGGAGCCACCGGCACGACCGGCCTGACGACCGGCGATCAGGTGCACTTCGCCATGTATCTCGACGGCCAGCCGGTCATTCCCATCGAATGGTGGGACGCCCACTGGCTGGAGGACAACGTCACGGCCAAGCTCAAGCGCTATGCCCCGGCCCCGGAGGGTGCGGCCGCGAAGAGTTCCCCGGCTCCCGCCCCGGCCCCGGCACCCCGGTCGTGACAAGGGCCGCAGGCCGCCTTTTGCCGGAACTTCCCGGAGGCCTTGGTTGACAAAGTCCTCCGTCCCTTTTTAACGTCGCAAGTTGTTCAAAATTTCCCATTCGAGGAGCACAGGCGCATGGAAAAGACGGTATATTGGATCGAGGGCGACGGAATCGGCCCGGATGTCTGGAAGGCCGGCCGACCGGTCCTCGACGCCGCCGTGGACAAGGCCTATGGCGGCAGCCGCAAGCTGGTCTGGAAGGAACTGCTGGCCGGCGGCAAGGCTTACAAGGAAACCGGCGAATATCTGCCGGAGGCGACCCTCACCGCGCTCAAGGGCGCGGAGCTGGCCTTCAAGGGCCCGCTGGCCACCCCGGTCGGCGGCGGTTTCCGCAGCCTCAACGTGACCTTGCGTCAGGTCCTCGACCTCTACGCCTGCATTCGCCCCATCCGTTACTTCAAGGGCATCGAGTCCCCGGTCAAGCGTCCCGACCTCGTGGACATGGTCATCTACCGCGAGAACACCGAGGATGTGTACGCCGGCATCGAATACGCCACCGGCACGCCCGAAGCCAAGAAGCTCATCGCCTTTTTGCGCGACGAACTCGGCGCCAAGGTGGACGACACCGCCGGCATCGGCATCAAGCCCATCACCCCGGCCGGCTCCAAGCGCCTCGTGCGCAAGGCCATACAGTTTGCCGTGGACACCGGACGTAAAAGCGTCACCCTGGTGCACAAGGGCAACATCATGAAGTACACCGAGGGCCTGTTTCGGGCCTGCGGCTACGAAGTGGCGGCGACCGAATTCGCCGATGCGGTCATGACCGAGGAAGAGGCCGCGGCCGGCGGCAAGAAGTCCGTGGTCATAAAGGACCGTATCGCGGACAACATGTTCCAGGTGGCGCTCATGCGGCCCCAGGACTATTCGGTCATCGCCACGACGAACCTCAACGGCGACTACATCTCCGACGCCCTGGCCGCCCAGGTCGGCGGCCTCGGCCTGGCTCCGGGCGTCAACATGAGCGAGAAGCTGGCCTTTTTCGAGCCCACCCACGGCATTGCCCCGGCCCTTGCCGGCAAGGACAAGGCCAACCCCGGCAGCCTGATTTTAAGCGGCGCCATGATGCTCGGGCACATGGGCTGGAACGAGGCGGCGGGGCTCATCCACGATTCCATGGACAAGACCATTTCCGAAAAGAAGGTCACGGTCGACCTGGCCGACCAGATTCCGGGCGCGACCACCATCGGCTGCGCCGCGTTCGGCGAGGCTTTGGCCAAGAACCTGTAACGATTGCCGTGTTAAAGGCGGGGGCGACGTCGTCCGGGACCACGTGGCCCGCGTTTCCCCCGCATTTTCCCGCCGCCTGGGTGTAGCCACGCGCTGGTGGAGAAACCTGCCGCGCCGGACGACGTGACATTGTACCCGCTTGGAAACAAGATGAAAGTCCTCTTCGCGGCCGAAGGGGGAAGGGGGCCAGATGGCCGTTGTCGGCGTGGATACCGGTGGCACTTTTACGGACATCATATGCTGGCGCGATGGCGCGTTTGCGGTGGTCAAGCTGCCTTCGACCCCGGACAATCCGGCCCGCGCCGTGCTTTCCGGGCTGGCCCGGCTCGGGTTTGCCCCGAGCCGCGTGCTGCACGGCTCGACCGTGGCCACCAACGCGATTTTGGAGCGCAAGGGCGCGCCCACGGCTTTCGTCGCCAACGCGGGCTTTGAGGACATCATCGCCATCGGCCGCCAGAACCGGCCCGAGCTTTACGACCTGGCCAGCCGCAAGGAGCCCTGCCTTGTGCCCGAGGAACTACGCTTCGGCGCGCCGGGGCGCGTTTCGGCCGAAGGCAAGGTGCTTGAGGACCTGACTCCCGAACAGGCGTCCGAACTGGCCCGGGCCGTGGCCGATGCCGGCGCGACCTCGGCCGCCGTATGCCTGCTTTTTTCCTTTCTTGCGCCCGAGCACGAACGGCTCCTTGGCGAGGCGCTGGCCGACTGCGGTCTGTCCGTCTCCCTTTCCAGCAACATCCTGGCGGAATTTCGGGAATACGAACGCGCGGCCACCACGGTGGCCAACGCCTATGTGGCCCCGGTCATGGACGCCTACATCGGCGACCTGGAGGCCGGATTGGGCCAGGAGGCGGCGCTTTCGGTCATGCAGTCGAGCGGCGGGCTCATCACCGCCAGGACGGCCCGGCACGAGCCGGTGCGCACGATTCTCTCCGGCCCGGCCGGCGGGGTGGTGGCGGCTTTGGCCGTGGGCAAGGCCGCCGGCTTCGACAGGCTTATCACCTTCGACATGGGCGGCACCTCCACCGACGTCTCGCTCCTCGACGGTGGCCTGTCCATGGCCATGGAGACGCGGCTTGCCGGTCTGCCGATCAAGACGCCCATGCTCGATATCCACACCGTGGGCGCGGGCGGCGGCTCGCTGGCCGCCCTCGACGCCGGCGGGGCGCTGACCGTCGGGCCGCAAAGCGCCGGGGCCGATCCCGGACCGGCCTGCTACGGCCAGGGCTACGGGCTGACCGTCACCGACGCCAATCTGTTTCTCGGCCGGCTTGCTCCGGACCAGTTCCTCGGCGGCGGGATGGCCCTTGCCCCCAACCGTCTGCCGCCGCTTTTCGAGGCGTTGGGCGCGGCGGCCGGCCTGACCCCGGTCGAGGCGGCCGAGGGCATCGTGGCCGTGGCCGAGGCGGCCATGGAACGGGCCATCCGGGTCATCTCCGTGGAGCGCGGACACGACCCGGCGGATTTCGCGCTGCTCTCCTACGGCGGCGCGGGTGGGCTGCACGCCGTGTCCCTGGCCCGGCTCCTCGGCGTCCAGACGGTCGTCGTGCCGCGCCATCCCGGCCTTTTCTCGGCCTTGGGCATGCTCCACGCCGACGTGGTCAAGGATTTTTCCGAGACGGTCATGTTGTCTTCGGACAAGATCGATGTCTTCGAGCTGGCCGGACTTTTCGGCTCCCTGGAGGACAAGGCCCGCCAGGGCATGGCGGCCGAGGGCCTGGACGGGGGCGACATGGTGCTCGAACGCCAGCTCGACATGCGCTACCGGGGCCAGTCCCACGAGTTACCCATCCGCTTCGTGGCCGACCCGTTCACCGCCTTCCACAATCGCCACGAGGATATTTTCGGCTTCAAGGAGCCCAGGGCCGTCATCGAGGTTGTCACGCTGCGCATCCGGGCACGCGCCATCCAGGAAAAGCCGCCGTTTAAGGAAGCCGAGCATCTTGTCGCGGCGGTGTCCGAGGAAGCGGTGCTTGGCGAACGGCCCCTTGTCTGGCGCACCCGCGAGATCGCGGCGAAGTGGTACGACCGGGAGAAGCTCGTCCCCGGCAACCGCATCCTCGGTCCGGCGCTCATCGCCGAAATTTCCGCCACCACCTTCGTTCCGCCCAAGGCCGAGGCACGCGTGGACGGCTTCGGCAACATCGTCATCGACACGCATGCCGCAGGATGAGGGCGGAGAGGTGAGAGAGGATGCCTCCGGCGGCCAGGGGGAAACTTTTTGAAAAAAGTTTCCCCCTGGACCCCCTTCAAAAACTTTCACTGGGGGGAGGGAGGCGAGGCGTTGCTCCGTCCGCGTTGTTTCGGGAAGGTTGGAGAGTGATTTCTTTGCATGAGAAGGTGCTGTTCCTGTCCCAACGGCCTTTCAGCGTTCGGCCATGGAGTGGCGGCAGGATCGCTCCCGGGTATGCCGCGCGGTCAGGGCCATGGCTTGCTGCCGGTGATGGGGCGTTGTGACTGGGGCCGGCGGGGGCAGGGCGGACGCGAAGGCGTATTCTTCAAATATGCGCCGCGCGCGGTTGTCCTGCCCCCGCCGGCCCGTCAAAGAAACCAGATCCGGCAGGGCAAGGTAGGGCAGGATAGGGCAGGGTGGCGGAAAATTGGGCAACAGCGACTTGAAACCGGGTGGCTGACGGGGGCGTCGGGATGCTTGTTATCGGCACGCCATGTTATGGCGGGGTGGTCACGCTGCCCTACATGCTCTCCATGTTGGCGCTCAAGGATATGCTCAACGCCGCGAAGGTTCCGTTTCGCCTGCTGACGCCCGCCAACGACAGTCTTATCACCCGGGTCCGCAATTCCATCGCCAATACCTTCCTGCGTGACGAGCGGGCCACGCATCTGCTTTTCATCGACGCGGACATCGAATTCATACCGGCCATGGTGCCCCGGCTGCTCGGCAGCGGCAAGGACGTGGTCTGCGGCGTCTATCCGGTCAAGGGCCTGCGTCTGGACCGCGTCATGGCGCAACCGGCGGGGACCACGCCCCAGGCGGCCGAGGCGGCGAGCCTGGATTACGCGGTGAAGCTGAAACCTGGTTGCCACATGGACACCCAGGGATTTCTGGAAGTGGAGTACGCGGCCACGGGGTTCATGATGGTGAGCCGCCGGGCGCTGACGCGCCTGATGGACGCCTATCCGGACTTGCGCTATCGCTATAGTTGCACCAATGAGGAGCCGGCGGACAATTTCGCCTTTTTCGACACGGCCATAGATCCGCAAACGCTCGACTATCTGCCCGAGGATTATGCCTTTTGCAAACGCTGGCGCGACATCGGCGGACAGGTGTTCGTCAGCGTGCCGGGCCGCTTCGCCCACCACGGGGGAAGAGCATATCTTGGAGATTTCGCGGCCTTTCTGGCCCGACACGGTGCCAAGCCGAAGCCCTAACGCAATGGAACGCGCATGAACATCACTCCCATCACCCTGGAAGTCTTCAAGAACAAGTTCGCTTCGGTGGCCGAGGAAATGGGCATGGCGCTCACCCGCGCCGCCTTCTCCCCGAACATCAAGGAACGTCGCGACTTCTCCTGCGCCGTGTTCGACGCCAAGGGCGACATGGTGGCCCAGGCCGCCCATATCCCCGTCCACCTCGGCTCCATGCCGCTTTCCGTGGCCTCGATCATCGAGGCGCTGGAACTGGCCCCGGGCGAAATGGCCATGCTCAACGATCCGTTTCGGGGCGGCACCCACCTGCCCGACATAACGCTTGTCGCCCCGGTCTACGCCGGCACCGACGCCCCGGTCTTCTACGTCGCCAGCCGCGCCCACCACGCCGACGTCGGCGGCATGGCCCCGGGTTCCATGCCCCTTTCCACCTCCATCTTCCAGGAAGGCCTTGTCATACCGCCGGTGAAGATTGTCGTGGGCGGCGAAATCGTCCCGGACGTCATGAACCTTTTTCTGGCCAACGTGCGCACCCCGTCCGAGCGCCAAGGCGACTTTTCCGCCCAGATCATGGCCAACCGCACCGGCGTCGCCCGCATGGAAGCCCTGGTCAAGGCCCACAGCCTGGAGACCGTGACCTCCATGGCCGAGGCGCTCATGGACTACGCCGAGCGGCGCATGATCGCGACCATCGCCGCCATGCCCGACGGCTCCTATGAGGCCGAGGACAGCCTGGACGACGACGGCGTCGGCGGCCAGGACGTGACCGTGCGCCTGACGCTTTCCATCGGCGGCGAGGAGGTGGAGCTCGATTTTACCGACAGCGACGAGCAGACGGCCGGCTGCGTCAATACGGTGAGGGCCATTGCCGTCTCGGCCGCGCTCTACGTGTTCCGTTGCCTGACCGGCGGCGATGCCCCGACCAATGCCGGCTGTCTGCGGCCCATCACCGTGCGCACCAAGGCCGGCACCGTGGTCGACGCCCGCTTTCCCGCGGCCGTGGCCGGCGGCAACGTCGAAACCTCCCAGCGTATCGTGGACGTGATCCTGGCCGCCCTGGCCAAGGCGCTGCCCGGCCGCATCCCCGCCGCCTCGCAAGGCACCATGAACAACGTGGCCGTGGGCGGCTTCGATCCGCGCGTCAAAAAATCCTTCACCTACTACGAGACCCTCGCCGGCGGGGCCGGGGCCGACGCCCAGGGGCCCGGCCAGTCGGCCGTGCATTCCCACATGACCAATACCCTCAATACGCCTGTCGAGGCGCTGGAATACGCCTATCCGCTGCGCGTCACACGCTATGCGATCCGTCACGGTTCCGGCGGGGCGGGCAAGCATCCCGGCGGTGACGGGCTGGTGCGCGAGATTGAAGCCTTGACGCTCATGGAAGTGACCGTGCTGTCCGACCGGCGCTTTCGCGGCCCCTGGGGGCTGGATGGCGGCGGGGAAGGGGGGCATGGCGTCAATACCGTGACACGGCGAAACGGCGAGATGGTCATGCCGGGCAAGTTCCACGTGCGCTTGCGCAAGGGTGACAAGCTGCGTATCGAGACGCCCGGCGGCGGCGGTTATGGCCCGGCGGAGTGAGGAGCCGGGGGGAAACTTTTCTGAAGAAAAGTTTCCCCCCGGGCCCCCTTTCCAAAGACTTTAATGAAATGAGTTTGTTGCGGTAACGAATATCCCTGTTAAAAAGTTTAGGAAGGGGAGAGCGCGAGAGGGGAGAACCCTTTTCAAAGGGTTTCCCCTCTCGCAACATTTTTCCGTCCATTCTTTCTCCGCCTCCGATCATGGTGGCCTCGTTTTTTGTCCTTCCCTTTCTTTCTTTCTTCGTGTAGTATTGCCTATTTCGTATTCGCAAAATCACATCCTTTTCGATCCGAAATCCGCCCCGCCAGACCCGGACAGGGGCGATAATCCTGGAGGAAGCCTTGGAATATACCGTCAATCAGATTTCGCCTGTCAAAACGCAGGTCAACGTCACCGTCCCCGCCGAGGAGGCGGATGCCGCCCTGGCCACTGCCGTCGCCCTCTACCGCTCCAAGGCCGACATCAAGGGCTTCCGCAAGGGCAAGGTGCCCTCCAGCGTCATCGAGTCGCGGTTTAAAAAGGAAATCACCGCCGAAGCCACCACCGATCTGATAAACGTCCATGTCAATGAGATCATGGGCGAACTCAAGCTGTCACCGCTCTCCGGCCTGGACATGGGCGACGCCGCGCTGCAAAAGGGCGAACCCCTGGACTACACCTTCACCTTCGAACACGCCCCGGCATTCGAGCTGCCCGAGTACAAGGGCCAGGCCATCGAGGAAGAGGAAGTCGTGGTCGGCGACGGCGAAATCGACGTCGTGGTCGAGCGCGTGCGCAAGAATCTGGCCGAGGTCAAGCCCATTGCCGACGCCCGTCCGGCCAAGGACGGCGAGGTCGTTTCCGTCACCTTCGAGGCCTTTGAAAACGACGCGCCCATTCCCGGCGTGCGTGCCGAGAACTTCGAGCTGACCCTTGGCGAAGGCCAGGCCCTGCCCGAGTTCGAGGCGCTCATCAAGACCGTGCCGGCCGGCGAGGAGGGCTCTTCCGAGATGACCTTCCCGTCCGACTTCATCAATACCGACTTGGCCGGCCGCACCGTGCTCATGAAAGTGGCCGTGCATGTCATCAAGGAACGCCTCCTGCCCGAGGTGGACGACGAGCTTGCCAAGAAAGCCGGCAACTTCGAAAACCTGGACAAGATGCGCGAAGCCATTACCATGTCCTACAAGAAGTCCCGAGAGGACCTGCACCGTTCCTCGGCCCAGAAAAAGCTGCTGGACAAACTCCTGGCCCAGGTGGAGTTCCCCCTGCCGGAGTCCGTGGTCGAGCAGCAACTTTCCAGCATGGCCGACGATTTTGTGCAGAAGTTGGAGCGGCAGGGCAAGAGCCTCGCCGGCGTGGGCAAGACCATGGCTGACCTGGAAGCCGATCTCAAGCCCAGGGCCGAGGAACTGGTCAAGACCCAGATTTTCCTCGCCGCGGTGGCCACCAAGGAGGAGCTCTCCGTCAGCCCACAGGAGATGGACGCGTTTTTCTACCGCCTGTCCACCCAGACCGGGCAGGATGTGGTGCTGCTCAAGCGCTACTACGAGGATAACGGGCTCATGATCATGGTCCGCGACAAGCTGCTGGCGGACAAAGCTGCCGATTTTATTTACGCCAATGCCCTGGTGACCAAGGTGCCGGCTGTCGAAAATCCGGCCGATGCGCAGGGATACGGCGTGCGCGAGTAGCGCGTTACGATTTGGCTTCTTTTTTGCATGACCTACAATGTGGTCATGGTGGGCGAAACGGTAGGGATGCCGCCGTTTCGCCCGAAACCCCCAACCCCCTGCGGTCGTGGCGAAGGCGGCTGGCGACAAAAATGTCGCACCGTGTCACCCTCCGGCGCAAAAAGGGAGCGCAATGACTACCGTCCCTATTGTCATCGAAACCACCGGCCGTTCCGAACGGGCCTACGACATTTATTCGCGCCTTTTAAAAGACCGCATCATTTTGCTCGGCAGCGCGGTGGACGATTACGTGGCCAACCTGATCTGCGCCCAGTTGCTCTTTCTCGAGTCCGAGGACCCGGAGAAGGAAATTTTCATGTACGTCAACTCCCCGGGCGGCGTCGTCTCGGCGGGGCTGGCCATCTACGACACCATGCAGTTCGTCCTGCCGCCGGTGTCCACCCTGTGCATGGGCCAGGCCGCCAGCATGGGCGCGCTTTTGCTGTGCGCCGGCGCGACCGGCATGCGCTACGCCCTGCCCCATAGCCGCATCATGATCCATCAGCCTTCGGGCGGCTTTCAGGGCCAGGCCACGGATATCGAGATCCATGCCAAGGAAACCAAGCGCACCCGCGAGGCGCTTAACGAAATCATGGCCAAGCACACCGGCCAGCCCATCGAGAAGATCCAGATCGACACCGAGCGCGACAATTTCATGAGCGCCGCTGAAGCCATGGCCTATGGCCTCATCGATAAGGTGTTGACCTCCAGGGAACCTGTTGCAAAAACGGAACCCCGGGACGCCTAAGGCGCGTCTGGGTTTCGCTTAAATGGCCCGGAGGCCCGGGCAAAGTGGGTTTTCCCGTATGACGCGAAAAAAAAGCCCTGTGTCGGGCGAGTTGTGCTGCTCGTTTTGCGGCAAGAACCAGGATGAGGTCCAGCGGCTGATCGCCGGCCCGGACGTGTACATCTGCGACGAGTGCGTTGCGCTTTGCAACGAGATCATCGCCCAGGAGTCCGTCAGCGAAGAAACCGAGGGCGGCAAGCTCCTGCCCCCGGCCGAGATCAAGCGGCTGCTCGACGAGTACGTCATCGGCCAGGAACAGGCCAAGAAGATTCTGGCCGTGGCCGTCCACAACCACTACAAGCGCGTATACTACGCCGGGGCCGCGGGCCCTGACGACGTGGAGATCGACAAGAGCAACATCCTCCTGATCGGTCCCACCGGGTCGGGCAAGACGCTGCTCGCCCAGACCCTGGCCCGTATCCTGAATGTCCCCTTCGCCATCGCCGACGCCACCACCCTGACCGAGGCCGGCTACGTGGGCGAAGATGTGGAAAACATCCTGGTGCAGCTGCTGCAAAACGCGGATTACGACATCGAGTCCGCCAGCCGCGGCATCATCTACATCGACGAGATCGACAAGATCGCGCGCAAGGGCGACAGCCCGTCCATCACCCGCGACGTGTCGGGCGAGGGCGTGCAGCAGGCGCTTTTGAAGATCATCGAAGGTACCGAGGCCAATATCCCGCCCAAGGGTGGGCGCAAGCACCCGCAGCAGGAGTTCATCCGCTTAAATACCGCCAACATCCTTTTCATTGTCGGCGGTGCGTTTATCGGCCTGGAGAAGATCGTGGGCCAGCGCATGCGGGGAACGTCCATGGGCTTTGGGGCCAAGGTGGAGGCGCGCCACGACGGCGACGCGAACCGGATGCTGGCCCAGGCCCATCCGGCCGACCTGATCAAGTTCGGCCTGATTCCGGAATTCATCGGCCGCATTCCGATCCTCACCGGTCTTGAGGAATTGACCAAGGACGACCTGGTGCGCATCCTGACCGAGCCTAAAAATGCCTTGGTCAAGCAGTACCAGAAGCTCTTTGAACTGGATAAGGTGCGTTTGCGGTTCACCAAGAACGCCATGGACGCCATTGCCGAAAAAGCCATCGAACGCAAGACCGGCGCCCGGGGACTGCGCAACGTCATGGAGAGCATCATGCTCGAGATCATGTACAAGTTGCCGTCGCTGACCGGCGTCAAGGAGTGCGTCATCAACAAGGCCGTGGTGGAGAAGGGCCTCGAGCCGCTGCTGTTCTACCACCAGGAAGTCAAATCGGCCTGACGACGTTGCCGCCTCCCGTTTGACATCGTTTTTTTCGGCCTTACCTTGAGCACTCGCCGCATCCGCCCGTCGGGCCGGATATCCTCCGGTCCGGCGGGCGAAAGCCGATGCCAACCCCGAAAACGGGAGGTTTCATGACGGGTTTTACCTTCGACACCGACCGGTTTGCCGCCGAGTCCATACGCCTGCCTATGATGAGCCTGCGGGAAGTGGTCATGTTCCCGCGCTCCATCGCGCCGCTTTTCGTCGGCCGCGAGGCGTCCATCAAGGCTATCGAACAGGCCGTTGCCGCCCACGACAAGAAGATTTTCCTCGTCGCCCAGCGCTCGCCGGAAACGGAAAAGCCGAACGCCGAAGACCTCTTCGAGATGGGCACGGTCAGCAAGATTCTCCAGATGCTGCGCCTGCCCGACGGCACGATCAAGGTCCTTTTCGAGGGCCTGTACCGGGCCGAGTGGGAGCCGCAGACCATGGGCGTCGGCGAGGATGCCGACTACCCCATGGTCACCGTGACCCGGGTACCGGAAGAGGAGTCCCACGGTCCGGAATCCGACGCCCTGATCCGGGCCACCCAGGAGGCCCTGGAGCATTACGGCCGCATCAACAAGAAGCTGGCCCCCGAGACCATCCTGGCGATCAATTCCATCACCTCGCCTGGTAGGCTCGCCGACGCCGTCATGCCCCACCTCAAGGTGGACTACATCAAGAAGCAAAGCGTCCTTGAAGAGCTCGAGCCGGTCAAGCGCCTGGAAGAAACATATGCCTTCCTCCAGGGCGAGATCGAAATCTCCTCCATCGAGAAGCGGATCAAAAACCGCGTCAAGCAGCAGATGGAGAAGAACCAGAAGGAATATTACCTTAACGAGCAGATCAAGGCGATAAACAAGGAGATGGGCCGCGAGGACGATCCCGGGGCCGAGGCCGCCGAATTCGAGACGCGCCTGGGCGAGAAGAACATGTCCGACGAGGCCCGGGAAAAGACCCTTCGAGAGATCAAAAAACTGCGCCAGATTCCGCCCTCGTCCGCCGAGTACACGGTGGTGCGCAACTACGTGGAGTGGATTCTGGATTTGCCCTGGAACGTCTACAAGGAGACGGACCTCGACATCGCCGCCGCGGAAAAAGTGCTCAACGAAGACCACTTCGGCCTGGAAAAGCCCAAGGAACGCATCCTGGAATACCTGGCCGTGCAGAAGCTGGTCGAGCGCATCAAGGGCCCCATCCTCTGTCTGGTCGGTCCCCCTGGCGTCGGCAAGACGTCACTTGCCAAGTCCATCGCCCGGGCCATGGATCGGGAGTTCGTGCGGCTGTCCCTTGGCGGCGTGCGCGACGAGGCCGAGATTCGCGGCCACAGGCGTACCTATGTCGGGGCGCTGCCCGGCAAGATCATCCAGTCGCTCAAGCGCGTGAAGTTCAATAATCCTGTCTTCTGCCTGGACGAAGTGGACAAGATGAGCACGGATTTCCGCGGCGATCCCTCGTCCGCGCTTCTGGAAGTCCTCGATCCCGAGCAGAACTACGCCTACAACGACCATTATCTGGATCTGGACTACGACCTGTCCAAGATCTTTTTCATCACCACGGCCAATTCCCTGCATTCCATCCCGCTGCCCCTCCAGGACCGCATGGAGATCATCCGCATCCCCGGCTACCTGGAAACGGAAAAGATGGAGATCGGCCGCCGGTTCCTGATGCCCAAGAACATCGAGCAGCACGGCCTTAAACCCGAGAATCTGGATTTTGCCAACGATGCGCTGCTCGAGGTCATTCGGCGCTACACCCGCGAGGCCGGGGTGCGTAACCTCGAGCGCGAACTGGCCTCGGTCTGCCGCAAGGTGGCCCGCAAGCTGGTCGAGGGCAAGGACAACGACGGGGCCTTTCCCGTCACCATCGAAAACCTCGAATCGTACCTCGGCGTGCCCAAGCACCGCCATGGCGAGATGGAGGCCGCACCGCGCGTCGGGCTTTGCACCGGCATGGCCTACACCGAGGTCGGCGGCGAGATCCTCATGGTCGAGGCCGCCATCATGCCCGGTACGGGCAAGGTGGAGATCACGGGCAAACTCGGCGACGTGATGCAGGAATCGGCCCGGGCGGCGCTGTCCTATCTGCGCTCCCGCTCGGGGCTCTACGGCCTCAAGCCCGATTTCCACAAGGAGATCGACATCCACATCCACGTGCCCGAGGGCGCCATCCCCAAGGACGGCCCGTCGGCCGGCATCACGCTGGCCACGACCATCATCTCGGCGCTGCTCAATATCCCGGTGCGAAACGACCTGGCCATGACCGGCGAGATTACGCTTCGCGGCCGGGTGCTGCCCATCGGCGGTCTGCGCGAGAAGCTCCTCGCCGCCCACCGGGGCCTTATCCGCACGGCGATCATTCCGGCGGAAAACGAAAAGGACTTGAAGGAGGTGCCCGAGGCCATCCTCAAGGACATGAAGATCATCACGGTCGAGAGCATGGACGAGGTGCTGTCCAAGGCGCTCGTCTGCCAGGAGCCGGAAAAGGTGTTCTGTCGCAGTCTCGGAAACGACGTGCCCCTGGCCGAGTCGCTGCTCAAAGAAGAGTTCCGCCCCGAGCCCCGGCATTAGTCGGTTGGATGATATGCCTCCGGCGGCCAGGGGAGGCTCCGCCTCCCCTGGACCCCACCGCCGGGGGGCTTGATGCCCCCCGGTCCCCCCTTTCCC
>NZ_JBLODY010000040.1:0-37245 GCF_047785625.1 Solidesulfovibrio sp. C21 | reverse complement strand
GGGTCCGGGGGAGGGAACCCTTTTTTTCAAAAAAGGGTTCCCTCCCCCGGCTCCTCTCCCACCGCCTCCCTGCGGGCCTTGCTACCGCGTCACGGCGCAGTCGGGCGCGGCGTCGGCGTCCTCGACCCCGAACCGGCCTTCGAACTCCTTGCCGAACCGGCACAGGGCCTCGAGGATGGGAATGACGTCGCGGCCGGGCTCGGTCAGGCCGTATTCCACGCGTGGCGGCACCTCGGCGTAGACGGTGCGGGTAATGAGCCCGTCGGCCTCGAGTTCGCGCAACTGCTGGGTGAGCATCTTCTGGGTGATGGTCGGCATGGTGCGGCGCAGGGCCGAAAAGCGCAATGTCGCGACATCGCGCAGATGCCACAGGATCAGCGGTTTCCACTTGCCGCCGATGACCGCCAGCGACAGCTCCATGCTGCATGAGTATTCCTTGCCCCGGCAGCGCTTGCGCCCACCCGACGTTCCCTGTCCGGCCATGATGTCCGCTCCTTTGAATAGTATCCAAAAGGATACTACATAACTTTTTTGTGCCTACTTGCATTTTTTGCCATACTGACAGAATCCTCTTCAGGCGTAAAGCGGAAACCACAAAGGAGGTCCCATGGATCTGTTCGAAGCCATCCATACCCGGCGCAGCATCCGCGCCTTCACCGAAGCGCCGGTGTCCGAAGCGGATATGGACGCCATCCTGCGCGCGGCCATGGCCGCGCCAAGCGCCGGTAACGAGCAACCCTGGCATTTCATCGTGCTCGACGACCGTCCCACCATGGACGCCATTGTCACGATCCATGCCCACGCGGCCATGATCCGCCAGGCCCCGGTGGCGGTGGTGGTGGCGGCCGAGCTGGCCCAGGAGAAGTATCCCGGGTTCGGGTACTGGACGCTCGATTGCTCCGCCGCCGTGGAAAACATGCTGCTGGCCGCCCGGGGGCTCGGCATCGGCTCGGTGTGGTGCGGCATCTATCCCCGGACCGAACGCATGGAGGGCCTGACGAAACTGCTTGGCCTGCCGGACGGGGTAAAGGCCCACGCCCTGGTGGTGCTCGGCCATCCGGCCCAGGACTTCAAGCGCGTGGAACGTTTCAAGCCCGAGCGCATTCACAAGAACCGCTGGTAGAAGGCAGCACGCATGCAACGCCATCTCGGTCGCACCTGCCTGCTGTACCCCATGCCCGCCACCATCGTCGGCGCCATGGTGGACGGCAGGCCCAATTTCCTGACCATCGCCCATGTGGGCATCTTGAACAACGCGGCCCCCCAGTACCTGACCGTGAGCCTGAAGAAATTCCGGCACACCAGCCGGGGCATCCACGAATCCGGCGCGTTTTCCATCTGCCTGCCCGGGAAGTCCATGGCCGTGGCCACGGACTATGTGGGCATCGTCTCCGGGGCGAAGGTGGACAAGTCGCGGCTCTTCGATGTCTTTTACGGGGAACTCGGCAATGCGCCCATGATCCGGGAGTGCCCGGTCAATATGGAACTGAAGCTGCACCAGGTGATCGATCTGCCGGCCCACGAGGTGTTCGTGGGCGAACTGGCCGGTTCCTACGCCGAGGAATCCTGTCTGAAAGAGGGCAAGGTGGACATGGAAAAAGCTAGGCCGCTTCTTTTCGACTATTCCAGCGGCTGGTATTTTTCCGTTGGCGAGCCCGTCGCGCCCTGCTGGCGGGCCGGCCGGGATTACCCGGCGCAACAGACCGAACATGAAGGAGCATACTGATGGGAAAGGTCTCTCTTGGCGCGACAACCATGACCCTGCCGACCCCGGCCTGGCTGATCGGCACCTACGACGCGGCCGGCAAGCCCAACCTCATGACCGCGGCCTGGGGCGGGATTTGCTGCTCCAAGCCGGTGTGCATGACCGTCTCGCTGCAAAAGCCCCGGCATTCCTATGCCGCCATCATGGAACGCAAGGCGTTCACGATAAACGTCGCTGCCGAGGCGGATGTGGCCAAGGTGGACTACTGCGGCATCGTCTCCGGCAAAAAAGCCGACAAATTCGCGGTGTGCGGCTACACGGCCGTGAAAAGCGAGCTCGTGGATGCGCCCTATGTCGCCGAGTGCCCGCTTACGGTGGAATGCAAGCTGATCCATGTCCAGGACCTGGGCCAGCACACCATGTTCGTGGGCGAAGTGCTGGACGTGAAAGTGGATGCGGCGGCCATGAAGGACGGCAAGCCGGATGCCGCGGCCATAAAGCCCATCATCTTCGCCCCGGAGGACCGGCATTACTACGGCCTGGGCCGCGATCTTGGCCTGGCTTTTTCCATCGGCAAGGAGCTGAAATAGTATGGAGAAAGTGCGCCTGGACCCGGAGATCCTGCCGCCCATGCCCGTGACCCTGGTCGGGGCCATGGGCGCTGGACGGCCCAATTTCATGGCCGCCGCCTGGGTGACGCGGGTGGGACACAAGCCGCCGCTGATCGGCGTCTCCATCAACCACCGCCAGCTCACCGGCCAGGGCATCCGGGAATCGGGCGCATTTTCCCTGTGCCTGCCCGGGCCGGAGCTTGTGGAAAAAACCGATTACTGCGGGCTCGTGTCCGGGCGCAAAGCGGACAAGGCCGCGCTCTTCGACGTCTTTTTCGGCGAGGTCGCGGCTGCGCCCATGATCCGCCAGTGTCCGCTCTGCCTGGAGATGACCCTTTTCCAGGCTGTGGACCTGCCGCACCACACGTTTTTCATCGGCGAGATCAAGGCCGGCTGGGCGGACGGGGACATCCTCACGGGCGGCAAGCCGGATGTGGCGAAATACAAGCCGCTGCTGCTCACCATGCCCGACAACCGCTACTGGACGCTCGGGGACCATGTCGCCGACGCCTGGAACGCGGGCAAGGCGCTCAAGAAAGGAGAACCGCAATGAAAGTACTGGCAATCAACGGCAGCGCCAGAAAGGATGGCAATACGGCCATCCTGCTGCGCACGGCCCTTGGCGAAATCGAGGCCGCGGGCATCGGGACCGAACTGCTGCAACTCCACGGCAAGAACATCCACGGTTGCATCGCCTGCATGAAGTGCTGGGAGAAAAAAGACGGCCACTGCGTCGTCAAAAACGACATGTTAAACGAGATCATCGACAAGATGGTCGCGGCCGACGGCATGATTCTGGGGTCGCCCACCTACTTCGCCAACGTCTCGAGCAACATCAAGTCCATCATCGACCGGGCCGGCATGGTGGCCCTGGCCAACGATTCCATGCTCGCGCGCAAGGTCGGCGCGGCGGCGGTGGCCGTGCGGCGCGCCGGGGCCATCCACGTCTTCAACTCCATCAACCACTTCTACTTCATCAACCAGATGGTGGTGCCGGGGTCGAGCTACTGGAACATGGGCCGGGGCCTCGAACCCGGGGATGTGGAAACAGACGACGAGGGCATGCTGACCATGAAAAACCTCGGCAGGAACATGGCCTGGGTGCTGCAAAAGCTCCATGGCTAGCCTCGTGACTCCCCACCCTGTTCACCCATACCTCTTCGCAGGAGAAACGCGTCCATGACGAAACAAGAGAACGCGGCCCCGGGACTGGTTGTCCTGTGGGTGACCGCCGACAAGGAAGCGGCCCTCAACATGGCGCTGATGTACGCCAAGAACTCCCGGCTCAAAGGCTGGTGGGACGAGGTGCATCTGGTCGTCTGGGGGCCTTCGGCGAAGCTCCTGGCCACGGACGCCGAGCTCCAGGCCGAAGTGGCCGCCTGCCGCGAGGCCGGGGTGACGCTTCTGGCCTGCCGGGCCTGCGCCGAGCGCTACGGCGTGGCCGATGACCTCAAACGCCTCGGCCTGGACGTGCTCTACATGGGCGAGCCCATGACCGGATACCTGAAAGACGGCTGGAAGACCCTGAGCGTGTGAGGGAGGGGACGGGGAGGAGAAAAGGCGATGCGAGAGGGGAAACCCTTTTGCAAAGGGTTGTCCCCTCTCGCGCTCTCCCCTCCCAAAAACTTTCAATGGTTACGGGCGGGGTAATGACAACACATTGTAACCATTAAAATTCTTTGGAAAGGGGGCCCGGGGGGAGAACCTTTCTGCAAGAAAGGTTTCCCCCCGGCTCCTCTTCCTGAAACGCATTGTTGCCGGTGGCTCCGTCTGCTACGCTGTCGGAAAACCGGAAGGTCCCCGATGGCCAATTATTTCAATGCGTGCCTGTCCCATATCGAGGACGCCCTCGACCATATCGAAGCGCCCGAAGCCGTCCAGGAAATTCTGGCCATCCTGGACGCGCCGCCCATGGAGCTGCAGGCCATCACCCATATCCGGCTCTACGCCGAAACCCTGCCCAAGGCCGAGGAGTACCCGCTGACGCCGGCCCTGCGCCATCTGCATTTTCTCTGGGACACCTTCGACAAGCTGCCGCTGTGCCTGGTGGTGTCGTTTTCCATCCCGTTCCGGCGGCTTTTGGCCAGGCGGCTTTTCGGGGCCTGCGGCGCGGCCTTTACGGCCGAGGAGAATCTGCGCTTCAATTTTCCCCAACTGCTGAGCGTCGGGGACAACGTGTTTTTCAACCGCAACGTCTTTCTGGACACCAAGGGCGGGGTGCGCATCGGCAACGACGTGGCCGTGGCCGAGGACGTGCGCGTTTTCACCCACAGCCACGACGAGGCCTCGCACATCACCAGGAGCTACAAGCCGGTGGTCATCGGCGACTACGCCAAGGTCTATTCCGGGGCGGTGCTGCTGCCCGGCGTGACCGTCGGCCGGCAGGCCATCGTCGCCGCCGGGGCGCTGGTCACCCACGACGTGCCGGACAACATGGTGGCCGCCGGGCGGCCGGCGACCATCCTGCGGGAACGGCGCACCGAAGGCCACGACGGCGCCGGCCTCGACCATATCTGGTTGTTTTAGGAAGAGGGGAAGAAGGTGCGAGAGGGGAAACCCTTTTGCAAAGGGTTTCCCCTCTCGCGCTCTCCCCTTCCTAAACCTCTTAACGGTTACGAATGTGTTTCGTGTAACATCCTGTAACCATTAAAAGTCTTTTGGAAGGGGGTCCGGGGGAAACCTTTTCTTCAGAAAAGGTTTCCCCCGGCTCCTCTCTCCCCACGACTCAGCGTGATTTGGAGCAAAAGCGTTGCCAGCCCATGAGCGCCGCCGCGCCGGACACGGTGGTGCCGTAGAAGATGACTGGCTTGTCGGTGAGGAAATCGCCTATGGTGTCGTTGGCCAGCGTTGAGCCCGTGGACACGATCAGGTCGGCCCAGTCCAGGATCGAGGCCTGATCCTCGGGGCCGTGGACGGGTGCGCCGTGCTTGACCGCGCCGATGTTCTCCGGGTCGCGGTCCAGGACCTTGAGCGTGAAGCGGCTGCTCAGGATTTCGATCATCTTGGGTTGGAAGCCGACCTGGGCGATGCGCGGATTGCCGTAGGTGTCGGCGATGTGGTCGCGAAAGGCGGTGGCGCAGTCGTTGGGTTCCTTGTCGCGGCAGTGGACGGTGCCGGTGCAGAGCCCCAGGCTGCGGCAGGTGGCGTTGAGGGCGGAGACGAACACGGCCCGGCGGAAGTTGCCGGTGAGCTCCATGGCGGCCACGTCGGCCAGGGAGCCGGAGAAATCGCCGAAGCGGTCCGTGAAGGCCTGCCCTTTTTCGCCGCGAAAGACGGCCTCCATGAGCTGTTCCTTGCCTTTTTGCAGCGGGAAATCGTCGCCGTCGGGGTCGCCGATGGCCTCGTGCACCGTCAGCGTGCGGGCCGTGACCGTGATGGGCTCACCCAGCAGCTCGTGCTCCTTCCACAGGGCGAGCGCCCGCTCGCGCACGGTTTCAAGCATATTTGCCGCCATGTCCTGCCTCCTTGTCGGTGAGTGGTTTTTTCCCGGCAACGCGTCTTGCGTTTCCCGCCTTCCGGGGAGGCGGAAACCGTTTTGTGCGGGAGTCTGTGAAATGTGAAAATGGGGTATGTTGGACGAATGACAAGAGAAGTCAGGGCTGCGCAAACGGGGTGCGTGCGATGAATTTTCTGCGTGGAGCTGTTGTATTCATGTTGGGGTCTCGCTCAGGGACCGGCCATATTCCATAATGTAATCCGAGTAGCTCAACGAAAAAAGGTGCTTTGCGCTGTCTATTGCTTTCGTGACACGTGGATCGTTATCAGCGTTGCCGGATAATTGTTTGTCGATGGCGTCTATGATGGCAGGCTGCTGTATCATCAATGCGGAATTGATGAGTTCCAGCAGGGTTTCGGCGCCGGTGTCGCAGGTGATGGCCTCGGGACGCTCGTTGGCGTTGGCGTCCGTGCTGTAGGCAAGCAGTCTGGCCAGGATAGGCTGGTTTTGTTTGGGGAACGAGGCGCAGAGCTCGAGGAGCCTTTGGATATAGACCTTGTTTTGCGGCAAGGTGAAAAAGAGCCCGGCGAGATGGGCGTTCGGGGAGGCGTCGGCCGCGATTTGGTTCATGAAGTAGATAGTCGACTGCTCAAGCGCTTTTTGGGCGATCTCGTTGCCCTTTTCCCAGCAGGGGACGGCATGGCGCTTGATGTGCTCGAGAAACGCCTCGCCTTGCGATGCGAAGACGGCGCCTTTGATTGCTTGCAGAATGAAGAAATCCCCGGCTTTCCAGAAGGCGTTGCATTTATTGTAAAGCGCCCTGAAGGATGCCTCTTGATCCGTGTTGAGATAGTACGGGAAAATATAACCGAGTGAATAATAATATATCTGGTAGCTACAGTACGCACTGATTGCGGGAAGTTGTTTGTAAAACAAGTCACAGCACGTGTCGAAAAGGTCCTTGGTCGTATCTTCCTTGAATTCGTACGGGATGATGCCCGGTTTTCGTGTTTTTTCCTCGCTGGGCGTGATTTCCTTTTCGATGAGCGTCCCTCTGTAACACGTCAGTTTCGAGTTCATGGACTGCAAGGCGGGGAAATCGATTTTCTGCATGACGTCAATCGTTTCATTGACCTCGGTCCTGGTGGTCCATTGGTCGAAGAAGATGAAGCCGGGATTGGTGGTGATGCCAAGGGCGTTCAGGGTCTCGATGGCCCGCAGGTGTTCCTCGACGGTTTCCCGCTTTTTGTAGCGATCGAGCACCGGCTGGGAAAAGGATTCTATACCCAGGAACACGCCGGCCAGTCCGGCCTTCTTGAGCAGGTGAAACAGTTGCTTTTCGATGGCGGCCGAGCGGCACATGAAGCCAAAGCGGATGGGGGGCACTTTTTGGAGAAGCAGCTCCGCGAACCGGGCGGCCCTGTTGTAGGAGGCCCTGGACGTTATGACGAAATTATCGTCCACGAAATAGAAGTGGTAGACGCCGTAGCGCTTGTTGAGGAAGAGCATCTCGTCGACCACGTCCTCTATGTCCCGCGGTCGCCATTTGTTGACGTTCCCTGCCCGGGGGATGCTGCAAAAGCTGCAATGAAACGGGCAGCCCCGGGAGCTCGATATGCTGGCCTGGGGGTGCTTTTGCAACTGCCAGGGAAGCATCTCCCGCGACGGCCAGCCGAGCGTGTCCACATCGAGGGCGGTTTTCTGGGCGACCTCGAGCAGCGGCATGTCGCCTGCGGCGTCGAACTCCCGCAGGACGTCCACAATGAGGGCCTCGCCTTCGCCACGGACAATGGCGTCGGGATGATACTCCGCCAATTCCCCGGCGGTCAGCGAGGTGGCCAGAATGCCGCCGAGGATGATCTTGCTTTCGGGCCGGTGCCTTTTGATGGCGTCCGCCAGGGCCATGCCGGGGAGGGCATTCATCGAGGTCAGCGAGAGGCCGACATAGGCCGGCCGGATGGTGTCGAGGAGGGCTTTGATGTGCTCCATCCCTGGGTCCACGATGGAGCAGTCCCAGAGATGGACGTCATGCGTATCGGCCAGGTTTCTTTTGATGGAGGTGGCGACATAGCCCAGGCCGAGGTTCTCCAGGTTCAGATGGGCGCCGACATCGGCATTGGGCGGCGGGTTGAGGAGGAGCAGGCGTTTTTTGGACGTGTTGTCGGATGCCATGTCGTGATTTCCCGAACCGCGATTGCAGTGTCCGTGCCGGAGCCCGGCCGTTTTTCGAAAATGATCCAGGCCGCTTCGGGCAAAGGATACACGCGGGGCCCCGTCCCGGCAATGCAGGGAAGAGGTGAAGGCACCGGGGGGAAACCTTTCTTGCAGAAAGGTTCTCCCCCCGGACCCCCTTTCCAAAGATTTTTAACGATGACCGGGTGTTGCCGCTCTCATGTTGTTTCCGCTGAAAAGTTTGGGAAAAGGAGAGCGCGAGAGGGGACAACCCTTTTCAAAGGGTTTCCCCTCTCGCACCCTCTTCCTTCTTCCTGTTTCCTACTCTCAGTCAGTCGTCTTTTCCAACCGGGTCAGCCGGGCGTTCAGGGCGTCGAGGTTGGCCTGCATGGCCTGGGCCTGCTGGAGAAGCGCCTGGCGCTCGGCGTCCGTGTCGCTTCCGGCGACGCTGCCCGGCGCGAAGCCGGCCCCGCGTCCCATGCCGCGACACCATACGCCGCCGCGACCGCCCATGCGACCCCGGCCCATGCCCCTGTCCATCTGCCGTCCGCCCCGGCCCGGCGCGCTGGCAAACCCCGGCGCTTCCGTGCCGCTGCAAAACCCGGCTCCCCGGCCCGTGCCGGAACCCTGCCCCATAGGACCGCTGCGATCACCTCGTGGCATAACGTCATCCTCCTTTTAAGGAGCGTCTTTGTTGGCCGCGTCCCCGTCGGCGTCGGCGTCTTTGGCCAGGGCGTAGTCCCCGCCCTCGATGCGAAGCGCCGATCCGGTGGTCAGCGCCCGGGCCACATTGCCCCGGGCCTCGGCCAACACCCGGCCGAACGTGTGGCGGGACACGCCCATATGGGCCGCCGCCACCTCGGCGGTCAGCCCTTCCACATCGGCCAGGCGCAAGGCCTCGAGCCCTTCCACGGACAGGCGGATTTCCGGCAAGTCCCGCAGGGGCGCGCCTTGCGGCTTGAAATACGTGGCCTTGGGGATGCCGGAGACGCACCGGCGCAGACGGGGACGCGGCATGATCGCTCCTTTGTTTTGCTCAAAAGAGCATAAGGCCTGCCTGGGCGACGTCAAGGGGAAGGGGGAATGTTTTTGCTCTTTTGAGCAAAAAAAGACAGATGTGGGCTGCCGGGCGCTTTCCGCCGGCTCTTGTTCCCCGGGGCCACGGCGTGTAGGCTAAGGCCCCAGGCCGGCAGGCCAATCCGTCCAGCCGAGGGACCCCCATGACCAGCCTCCTTCGCGCCCGCCTCAGTCTTCGGCAAAAAATCGTTGCCATTCTGGCTCTTTACGTGCTCGGCATCGGCGCCATGGGCATCATTTCCTACGAGGATCTGCGCACCATGGAGGACAAGCTCGAGTTTATGCGCCTGGGGCACGTCATTGCCAATACCATCCTCGAAGTGCGGCGCTACGAGAAGAACTATCTGCTCTACGGCCTGCCCGAGGACCTGGCCGAGGACCGGCGCTACCTGGGCGAGTCCTTCAAAACCCTGGACGCGCTCACGGCCGAGGCCCGCGATCTGAAGGTCTCCTCCCAGCTCGGCGCCTTGCGGAACCTGCTGCGCGACTACCGCCAGGCGCTTGCCGCCCTGGCCGCCTCCGGAGGCGGCCAGGGCGGCGAGGCGGCGCGCAAGCTGCGCGAGATCGGCAAGGAACTCACCGAGGCCGCCGACGCGGTGGTGGAATTCGAGCTCAGCCGCATCCATGCCCTGATACGCCTGCTCGGGGCCCAGCTTCTCCTGGCCGTGTCCGTGTCTGTGGCCTTGGGCGTGGCCTTGCCGCTGCTCATGTTCCGCAAGATCTTCCAGCCGCTCGGCATCATCCGCGCCGCCACCCAGGACATCGCGGCCGGGCGTTTCAAGGAAATCCAGGTGGTCAACACCAACGACGAGATCGAGCAGGTCATGGAGGCCATAAACCGCATGGTGGCCGAGATCGAGCGCCGCCAGGACCAGCTCGTGCAGACCAAAAAGCTCTCGTCCATCGGCACCCTGACCGCCGGCGTGGCCCACCAGCTCAACAATCCGCTCAACAACATCTCGACGTCCAGCCAGATTGCCCTGGACGAACTGGAAACCGCCGATCCCGCTTTTTTGCGCAAGCTGCTCGGCAACATCCTCCAGGAGACCCTGCGGGCGCGGGACATCGTGCAGGGGCTGCTCGAATTTTCCCGGGCCCGGGAATTCTCCCTGCGCCCGGTGGTCCTGTCCGAGCTTGCCGGCCGGACCCTGCGGCTGGTGTCCAGCCAGGGCGGCTCGGGCGTGCGGCTGACAAGCGACGTGCCGGACGACCTCGTCATCCCGGCCGACGCCTCGCGTCTTCAGGAGGCGCTTTTAAACCTGCTCATAAACGGCATCCAGGCCGTGGACGGCAGCGGCGAGGTGCGCCTGGCCGCCCGGTGCGACGCGGCTGCCGGCCAGGCCGTCATCACCGTTTCCGACACCGGCCCCGGCATCCCGAAGGAAATCAAAAGCCGCGTCTTCGATCCTTTTTACACCACCAAGGAGGAAGGCAAGGGCACGGGGCTCGGGTTGTCCATCGTCTACGGCATCGTGGAAAAGCACGCCGGCACGATCACCGTGGACAGCGACCCGGGCCAGGGCGCGGTGTTCACCATCCGCCTGCCCCTGTCCGAGGGCGCTTCCGGCAAGACGGACGGCCCGGCATGAAGCGCGCCCGCGTGCTGGTGGTGGACGACGAGCCCATCGCCCGGGAAAACCTCGTCCACATTCTGACCAAGGCCGGGCACCGGGCCAGCGCCGCCGAGGATGGCCGCGAGGCCCTGGCCCTTCTGGCCGGGGAGCCTTTCGACCTGGTGCTGACCGACCTGCGCATGCCGGGCATGGACGGCATGGAGCTTTTGACCGCCATCAAACGCCGCGCCCCCGAGACAGAGGTCATCGTGGTCACGGGCCACGCCGCCGTGGAGACGGCGGTTGCCGCCATGCGCCTGGGGGCCTTTACCTACGTTTCCAAGCCCATCCACGTGGAGGAGGTGCTGGCCCAGATCGCCAAGGCCCTGGAAAAAACCGCCATGCGCCGGGAGTTGACGCGGCTTCGCCAAAACGCCGATCCGGCCTCGGGGCTTTCGCGGCTCATCGGCGGCAGCGATTCCATGGAGGCCCTGCGCCAGTCCATCATCCAGGTGGCGCGGCTGGAATGCAACGTGCTCATCACCGGCGAGACCGGCACCGGCAAGGAGCTGGTCGCCCGCACCATCCACGACCTGAGCCCCCGGTCCAAGGGACGGTTCATGGCCGTCAACTGCGGCGCGTTTTCCGAGGAACTCATCAGCAACGAACTGTTCGGCCACGAGCGCGAGGCCTTTACCGGGGCCGGGGCGCGGCGCAAGGGGCTCATCGAGGCCGCGGCCGGGGGAACGCTCTTTCTCGACGAGATCGGCGAGCTGCCGCTTTCCATGCAGGTCAAGCTGTTGCGCGTGCTCCAGGAGCGCACGTTCCTGCGCGTGGGCGGCACCGAGGAAGCGCCCATGGACGCCCGGGTGCTCTCGGCCACCAACAAGGACCTCAAGAAGGAATCGGACACCGGGGCCTTTCGCCAGGACCTTTTTTACCGCCTCGACGTCATTACCGTGCACGTGCCGCCCCTGTCCGAACGCCGCGAGGACATCCCGGAGCTGGCCCGGCATTTCCTGGCCAAGCACGCCGCCGCTTCCGGGCGCAACGTCCAGCTTTCGCCCGAGGTCCTCGACAAGCTCCTGCTCTATGAATACCCGGGCAACGTGCGCGAACTGGAAAACATCGTGCAAAAGGCCCTGGCCGTGAGCGAGGGCGACGTCATCGAGCCCGCCCACCTGCTGGCCGATCTGCGCGACGAGCGCATCCGCCCCACGCGCGGGGCGCGCCGCGACTGGCCGAGCCTGGAGGAACACGAGAAAAGCTACATCCGCGACGTGCTCGAGGAGGTGGAGGGCAACAAGTCCAAGGCCGCCCGCATTCTCGGCATCGACCGGGTGTCGCTGTGGCGCAAGGTCAAGCGCTACGGGCTGGAGTAGGGGGCGGAGCCAGGAGCGTGAGGGGAAAAGCTGGCCGAACACCTTGATGTCCGCGCCCAGCATCCCGACGATGCGTTCGTCGGAAAAGATGGGCGCGGAGCTGGTCAGGCAGTACTCGCCCGAGGCCTCCCCTGCAGGTTTTCCGCTCTTTTCCGCCGGAGTGGGGAGCGCGTTACGAAACGCGGTCGCCCGGGGCGACCGGGGCCGATGGCGTCAACAGGGCCATGCCGTCCGCATGTTTGACGGCCAGGATCATGCCGTGGGAGACGGTTCCCCGCAGCTTTCGCGGCTTGAGGTTGGCCACCAGCACGACCTGACGGCCGACGAGGTCCTCGGCCGGAAAGTATTCGGCCAGCCCGGCCACGACGGGCCGGGGCTCGGCCTCGCCCACATCCACGGTCACGGCATAGAGCCGGTCGGCCCCGGGCACCGGGGCGGCGGTCAGCACCGTGGCCACGCGCAGATCGAGCTTGGCGAAGTCCTCGAACGCCACTTCCGCCTCGGGTTCGGGCTTGGCGGCCGGGGCCTTGGCCGCTTTGGCCGCCTTGGCCTTGTCTTTTGCGGCCTTGGGCCTGGGCGCGGTTTCGTCCCTGGCCGGGGCCTCCATGCGGGGGAAGAGGTTGGAGGTGGCGGCAACGGCCGTGCCGGCGGGCAGCGGCGCGAAGGTTTCGGCCTCTTTGGCGAGGTTGATGCCGGAGGTCTCCTGGCCGAGCTGGGTCAGGAGCTTCTCGGCCGCTTCGGGCATGACCGGCAGCAGGCACACGGCCACCTGGCGCAGGCCGCCGAGGACCATGGCCATGACCGTGCCCAGGCGTTTGGTGTCGCCTTCCTTGAAAAGCGTCCACGGGGCCATGGCGTCGATGTATTTGTTGAGTCCCCGCACCAGTTCCCACAGCGCTTCGAGGGCCCGGGAGAACTGGGCCGCGCCGAAAAGCTGCACGAAATTGGCCATGGCCTCGCGCCCCAGGCGGGCAAGCTCCGTATCCGCGGCCTGCGGCGCGTCGGCTTCGGGCACCGTGCCGCCGAAGTACTTGTGCGTCATGGCCAGGGAGCGGTTGGCCAGGTTGCCGAGGTCGTTGGCCAGATCGGCGTTGAACCGGCCGATGAGCGCCTCGTCGGAAAAGCTCGCGTCCGAGCCGAAGACCATCTCGCGCAAAAGAAAATAGCGCATGCCGGAAAGGCCGGCGTGCTCGGCCATGGCCAGCGGCTCGACCACGTTGCCGAGCGACTTGGACATCTTGGTGTCGCGCACCAGCCAGTAGCCGTGGACGTTTAAGCGCTTGTAGAGCGGCAGGCCCATGGCCAAGAGCATGGTCGGCCAGAACACGGCGTGGGGCTTCAGGATATCCTTGGCCACCACGTGTTCGGCCACGTCCCACCATTTGGAGAAATCCGGGTCGTCGGGCCAGCCGATGGCCGTCAGGTAGTTCATGAGCGCGTCGAACCAGACGTAGGTGACGAAGTTGTCGTCGAAGGGCAGTTCGATGCCCCAGGTCAGGCGCGATTTGGGCCGGGAGATGCACAGGTCCTCCAGGGCCCCGGACTCGAGCAGGCTCACCACCTCGTTTCTGTACTGACGGGGGCGGATGAAGTCCGGATTGGCCTTGATGTGCTCAAGAAGCGCGCCCTGGTATTTGGACATGCGGAAGAAGTAGTTTTTTTCCGCTATGTATTCGGGCTTGACCTTGTGGTCCGGGCACAGGCCGTCCACCAGCTCCTTTTCGGTCAGGAAGCGCTCGCAACCCTTGCAGTAATGGCCGCCGTACTCGCCGAAATAGATGTCGCCCTTGTCGTAGACGAGCTGCAGGGCCCTTTTCACCGCTTCCTTGTGGTCGGGGTCGGTGGTGCGGATGAAACGCTTGGGGGTGATGCCGAGCTTCGGCCAAAGCGAGCTGAAAAGGCCGCTTATGGCGTCGGCGTATTCCTTGGGCGTCTGGCCGGCCTTCTTGGCCGCTTCGGCGATCTTGTCGCCGTGCTCGTCGCTGCCGGTGAGGAAAAAGACCTCCTCGCCCAGAAGGGCGTGGAAGCGGGCCAGGGCATCAACCACGATGGTGGTGTAGGCGTGGCCGAGGTGCGGCTTGGCGTTGACGTAATATATGGGGGTGGTGATGAAAAAGCGGTTCACGATCCGGACTCCGGGGCACGGGAAGAAGTTTTGCCGCCCTGGCGCGCGTCGGGGCGCGGGGCATGCTTGGGGGGGCTGGGACGCTGGGCCTGGGACGGCTGTTCCTGGGACGACTGGCCGGCGGGCCTGGGATTTTTCCGGGACGGGCGGCGTCCCCGGCGGGAGCGGCTTTGTCCCTCGCGGGATTCCCGGGGCGTTTCGCCGGGGCCCTGGGAGGCGGCGCGGGGGCGGTCGCGGCGATCCCCGCGCGAGGATTGGGCTTGCTGCCCTTCCGGGGCCTTGCGCGGGGCGTTGCGGCCGGGTTCGGGCGGGGCGGCGGCGTCCGGCCTGTCCGGGGAACGGGGTTCGCTTGGGGCCGGAGCGGCGAGCGCCGTGTTCCATTCCTCCACGGACAGCTCGTGTTCCTCGCCGACTTCGTCGAGGACGCTTATGGTCTCGCGGAAGAGGTTGGTGCGCAGCACCTTGACCAGCCCCAGGGCAGTGGAAAATTTCTTGCCCACCCGGGGGCATTTTTTCTGGAACTGTTCGTAGTTTTCCTGCTCGAAGGACAGGCAGCACAAGAGCCGGCCGCAGATGCCGGAAATCTTGGTGGGATTTAAGAACAGGTTTTGTTCCTTGGCCATCTTGATGGTGACCGGGGCGAACTTGCGCATGAAGCGGCGGCAGCAGCACATCTGGCCGCAATTGCCGATGGCCCCGAGCATCTGCGTCTCGTGGCGCACGCCGATCTGGCGCAGTTCGATGCGGGTGTGGTAGGCCTTGACCAGGTCCTTGACCAACTCGCGGAAATCGATGCGGCCCGGGGCGGTGAAATAGAAGACGATCTTGCCCCGGTCGTGGAGCACCTCCACGTCGACGAGCTTCATTTCCAGCTTGCGGGCCTCAATGCATTTGCGGCAGTAGGTGTGGGCCTCGTGGCCCAGTGCGTCGTTTTCGCGCTTGATGTCCACGTCTTCGGTGGTGGGCAGGCGGAAGATGGGTTTGATTTCGGGTTGTTCCTCGTCTTCGGGCGGGGTGTCGCGCACAAGAGCGACCTTGCCCATGCCGAGTCCCTGTTCGGTCTGGACGAGGACACTGTCGCCGACGGCGACGACGAAGGGGCCGGAGTCGAAATAATACAACTGTCCGTGGTCACGGAACTTGATGCCGAGGATATGGCTCATGAACGCCCTATGGGGAACGCCGCGCCGTGGCGGCGGTAATCACGTTTAGGAGTGTTCTTTTACGCGATAAACCGTGCGACGGCAAATGCCGCGAGGGGAAAGACGAATTTTTTTTACGCGATCGTGTTGACAAGCATGGGGGTCCCGCGTAAACGACTTTTCCGCCGCGCATGAACGGCGCACGGGCCATTAGCTCAATTGGTAGAGCAGCGGACTCTTAATCCGTTGGTTCAAAGTTCGAGTCTTTGATGGCCCACCAGCAATCCCAAGGGGTTACGGTTAACAACCGTGACCCCTTTTTCTTTGATCGTCCGGTTTGTCCCCCACCTGTCCCCCACTTTCTGATTATATGGCGTGAATCCCCGTGAAGGTTGCCGAGTGTGAGCGCACAACCAAAATGAGAAATCGTTTCAGGCAAAGTGAGAAGGCTTAACCTGCCCCGTTTTCTCATTTTGGTTGATATTTCCCGCCGACTTTACGCGGCCTTTTGGGCCACTGTCATGACCCGTTCGAGGACCCACTGAAGGACAGGAGGCGTGATGCCGTTTCCAAGACATTTAAGTCTGTCCATCCAGCCGGCACCCCCATCATCCACTCGACAAACGAAGGGGCCGCGATAAGCCGATATGGCGGCCTGGGATCGCGGTCCCTCAAGCCGTAGACCATTCCAATCAACCGGGCTGTCAGGTTGCCCGTGGATTGCCAAGTCTCTTCCCGACGCAAGTATTGACGCACTGGCTGGCCCTCTATCGCCGTCGGGGTAGGCAACAAGGATAACCCTTTCACGCAGGTGAGGGGCGCCAAAGGCTGCCGCCGGAAACACGTCCCACTCCGCATCATACCCGATCTCGGCCAAGTCCCCAAGAACGCGGTCGAGGCCCCGGCCAAGGAGTGCCTTGACGTTCTCCACGATCGCGTACCGTGGTCGTAACTCGCGAATAATCCTGGCGTATTCGAACCAGAGGCCGGATCGTTTTCCGGCCAATCCCGCACCGCGTCCGGCACAGCTGATGTCCTGACACGGGAAGCCGCCAATGACGATATCGACTTGTTGGGCACTTTTGGCATGAACGTCCCTCACATCATGGAAGATAGGGACACCAGGCCAGCGCCGCGCCAGGATCGCACTAGCGAATGGATCGCACTCGCAAAACCAAGAATGAGAAAGACCGATCGCTTCAGCGGCGATGTCGCCCAACCCAGCCCCGCTAAACAGACTCCCGACATACAACTTTATCTCCTGCTGGGGCCTCTTGGGGCTCTTGTCCGGGGCTCATGGCCCTCAGGAGATTCAGACATGGCGTCCTTGCGCATGGCGCTTTGGGACCGGGATATCTGCGGTCGGGTCGGACGCCGGAAATGGTAGGTGGCCGAGCGTTCCTTGTCCTCGAAGTCCGTAAAGCTGTGCGACAGCTCCAAGGCCTTGCCGTAGGTCGGCTCTATGGGGCGCTCGTCTTTGTAGGAAATCTCCTGCACATCCACGAAAACGCCCTGCGGCCCTTGGATGGTCACGCTTTCCCAGTCATAGGTGTTGCCGTTGATGGCCATGCTTCCTCCTCGCTACGCCGTTGCCGTGTCGGACAGGCGCGGATCGAAATCCGAACCGGCATAGACGTAGCTGGCGTACAGCTTAATTTTGCGGATGATCGGGATGCCGATGAGCGTGATCTCGCAGGCCACACCATTGTTCACGATGTCCTGGCCCGACGGGATGTTGACCACGTGGCCGGCCAGTTCCTGGGGGATGGCCTTGACCATGGTGTTGAGCGCGTTTTCGAGATTGGCCTGGAGATAGGCGAGACCGGCGGCGCCTCCCTCGGCCAGGGGGTCCCCCACCTCGTCGTACATGGACTTGAGGGCCTGGATGCGCAGGAGGCGCAGGGCCTTGAACACCACCCGCAGCACCTCGATCCACTGATAATCCGACGTGTCGTCGGCCATGGTCAGCGCCTCGCCCCAGTAGGTGCCCTCAAGGCTGGCGTAGCGCTTGGCCGGGATGTAGCCGTTGGCCTCCAGGAGGGCCACATGGGCCTCGGTATAAGTCGAGGCCAGACTGAGCTGGGACACGGCGCCGTCGCGCACCCGGCCGATGGCCCGCATGACGGGGATGGACAGCACGCGCCCGACCACCAGGCCGGCGGCGTTGCGCTGCTTGGTATAGCCCAGGGAATCGGATATCTCGCCCCAGGCCGCCACCACGCACACGAACCGATGGCTGTACCCGTCGCGCTCCTGGATCAGCGCCGTGACCCAGTCGTCGATGTCCTCATCGGATTGGGGCTGACGCGCCTCGCAGATCACGAACTTGGGCCGGTGCTTGGAAAACTCCGTGTCCATGAGCGCGCCCAAGGAAGCCCAGTCCGTGGAGTCCGAGGGGCCGACCACGTAGATGAACTCGGGGTCCACCGTTTCCAGCGGCAACGTGATAGCATCGATGACGTTGACCACCGTGGGCACCGGGGCCAGGATCTCGAAGGTGTAGGTGTCGCCGACGACATACGTGCCCACCGGCATGGCGATGGTGACGCCGGTGGAGCCCACGGCAATCTGGCCGTCCACGGGGATGGTCCTAGTGTTGCCGTAGTTGTCGCCGCCGTCCACCGACAGCTGGTACTGGCCCTCGTTGCGGGCGCCGCCGGTGGTGATGACCAGCGACACCTGGGCGGCGGCCAGCGGCGTGCCCGAGGCCGTGATCTCCGGACCGGTGCCCACCAGGGTGATGGGGCCGATGGGCGTGCGCACGTCCACCTTGTAGGTGTCGCCGGCGACTTGGTCGCCTTCCTCCAGGACCAGGGTGGCCCCGGTGGCGCCGCAGGGGATTTGCCCGCTGACCGGCACGGTGTCCGTCTCGCCGTAGGTCACGCCGTTGTCCGGGGAAAGCTTGTAGGTGGCCGTGCCGAGCGCGCCGCCGGCCACAATCTGACAGATCACGTCGGCATTGAGCGCCGGGTAGCCCGAGACCGTGGCGTCCGGCCCTTCGCCGGTGTGGATCACGTCGGTGATGTAGCCGCCGTCCTGGCCGGTAACGGGACAGGCCAACACCACGGCGTCCTGGCCGGCCGTGGCGAAGATGTCGCGCAAGGCGTCCACGAGCGGACCGACGCCGAGCAGGTCCTCGAGGTCGGAGGACTTGCCCAGGTAATAGAGTTTGCCGACGGTGCCGGCCGAGCACACGCCGGCGATGACGGCCTGCCCCGAGACGTCGCCCGGAGTGAGGCCGCTGGTCCCGTCGACGATATACTCGAAAACGTCGTGGAGCTGGCCCATGTGTTACCTCCCGCCGCCCAGCGGCCGGCCCTCGAAGGTGGCCACGGCGGCCTCAAACGCGGTCTTGGTGAGTGCCTTACCGCTGGCCCAACGGTTGTGGCGCATGACGCCGGCCAGCTTCCAGGCCGGCAGGTCCTTGCCCAAGGTCTCGACGTCGACCAGTTCGTCCGCTTTGGCCGTGGCCGTGGCGGCGGTCTGGCCGGTCGCGCTGCTCGCGGTGGTCTCGGTCAGCCGGCGTCCATAAGTGCTTGCAACACCCGGCGGTTGTTTCGCTTGCCGTAGATGGTGTCGGACACCAGCGAGTGCGAAAGATGAATTTCACGCGCGATATCAACCACTTTGAGGTTGTTTTCGGACATCCAGTATTTGATCTTGTTGCCAGCGCGTTTCATAGTTCCGCCTCGATTTTCCGCTTGTGTTCACGGAGCGCCTTGATCTTCCGTTCCGTGCGCGCCCACTCCAGAAGTTTCGCGTCGTCCCCGTCGATGACCCGCCACCCCAGACCATGCGAACGGGCCAGGATGTCGAGCGGCTCAACAACGCCGAAGACATGGCAGAAGAGGTTGAGCGCTCGTACGCTCGGCGCATAGTCGGCCGCTTGTGGATTGAGCCATTTCTCGAAGGTGGCTAGGCCAAGCTCCTTGGCGCTGCCGGACGCAAGCCGCACACCGAAGCGCCTTGCTGCCTTGTTAAGCCGGTCCACGGCCTCGGCCCGCGACACTCCCGCCGCCTGGACGATCCGATCCATGGACAGTGCTATGTCCGCGTCCGGATTGAGCTCGACCAGTTCGAGCAGGCTGAGGCGTTGGGCATGGGCTGCCAATTCCGATCGCTCCAATCCAAATTTTCCGGGCCGCTGGACATTGAGGATTATTGCTGGCCCTGGTAGCTACGTTCGTAACGGTGACGTTCGTCACCCTGTGAACAGATTGTTAAGCTAAAATTTGATAGCTATCAAGCTTGAATTTGATTTCCGAGCAAATTTTAGCTTTGACTCGGCGTGTTTTCGATTAACATGGTGTTATAAATGGATAATTCACGAAAAAAAGACGACGTGTCAATTTCCGAGCAAATTTCCGAGCATGGCCGAGATGCTCGGAAATTTGAAGAACGTCTCAAGCGAATATTCGTAGCATGCGGGGTAGAGAAAGATTCCGAGCTAGCCAGGATTCTTGACATCAAGCCTCAATCAATAACCGCCGCAAGAAAAAGACAGCAGATACCATCAGGCTGGATTGAAAACATTGCGGAGAATAATCATATTTTAGCTGATTGGCTTTTTTTCGGCACCGGCCCCATGCGCCGAGGGGAGGCCGCAAAAGAGGCTCCAGCACCACAGGCCTCCGATGCCTTCCTGACAGCCCCGCAGGAAGAGTTTCGGATGTCGGACATGCTAACCAAGACGGCCGAGGTCTTGGAGTCCGACACCATCTATCGCACAGCTTTAGCAAGTAATATCAACGCGTTTCACCAAGCGGTACGGAGTGAGCGAACGCTGGCGCGCCTCGAAGAGCGCATGGCGGAATGGGAGGCCAAGGCGGACGAAATGATGAAGCGCATGGAAGAATTAGAGAGAGAAAACAGAGAGTTAAAGCGGCGTCTGGAGCCGCCGAGGCAGAACCAAGCGGTGGGTGAGGCGGGGTAAACTGGTTGTCGTATTAACCTGGTTGTCCGATTCCTATCTCATTTTGCCCGATATTTTCGCCCTCCTTGCGGCCCAATTTCTCATCTTGGCCTTCGGGCGTTCCTCGCGCCTGGCCGACGCCTGAGAGCCCACGTCCGGCCTACGTTTAGCCCACGTTGAGCCTACCCGATCTAGCCCCCACGCCATTTCTCACTTTGCCTGACTCCCCACACCGAGGTCCGGGGGCATCCCCGGCAAGGGGAAAGCTCTCTTCATCCTGCCGTGCTCATCTACCGGCCACTCGGCGTAAAAGTTCGCTCAGTGCCCGGCAAAAGGATGTCGCCACTACTGACACCCTGCCCACCACAGGGAAGAATCCTTCACTCTTGGCCTGCCGGGGTATTCCCCAAGATCGGGGGAAACCTCCCCGGACCCACCGACTCCAGCCCCGCCCATGGCTTTGTCCATGCCGACCACCTGACCGCAGTGTGCGAGCGCTACGGGCCTCGGCAGCACGGCAGGATGACAAGCCCCGCCCTCCCTGCTACCTGTCTACCATGGAATGGATCATAGCGATTGCCCTTGCCGTGGGTGCCTTCGTCCTGGTGGCGGTCTTCGTCTTGAGGACCAAACGCCACGACGGCGGGACGGTTCGCGACCGTTTCGACTTCGACAACAAAGGGGGCGAACTGACCCGGCGCGGCGTCTTCAACAGGACAAAATGGCATTGACCGGACGGGCAGGAGTGCAGCCACTTACCACCCTGCCGGGGGACACATGGGGGACAGGCCCGGCAAAAGAAAGCGGCCCACCTCCGAAGAAGCAGGCCGCCCATTGTTCAGAATCCTGAACATTCAGCCGGCGCTACAGGAGAACCTGATAGAGGCGCTTGGAGCAAAGGCCGAAGATATGCGCCAGGGCGTAGCCGTCTTCGTCCGTCACCTGGACTGTTCCGTCGCCTACCGTGTTGAAATACTCCTCGAAGAAACGGAGCACGTTGGCCGCTGACGAAACTTCCACGGAGTAATCAAGCTCATCCTCGGGTTCGGTGGAATTGGACTTCTGGCCATCCTTCGTGATGCGGTGCAGCGTGGGTCTATCCATGGGGGGTATGATCCGCATGATTCCACCCCCTCCGTTTGGGTTTGTAGCCCGACCGCTTGGCGTCTCTCGCCCGCTGCATGTTCTCAAGTTCGCGGATGGCCTCGCGCTCCAATTCCTCTTCCGTCATCGGCCGCATGCGGACAGGACGGGCCTGTTGTGTCGGCATCGTATTCATTGAGCCACCTCACAGGTCGTCGCGACCAAGATCGCTTTGGGATTACCGGGCGCATCCTCGGGGCCATCGTCTTCCACGCCGCAGTCGCAGGACAGGTATTGCCGCCCACACCGGGGGCACTCCTCGATGTCGCAGCCCGGGTGATGGAGCCCACCATGGGAAACGCCGCAGTCGGGGCAGAAGTCGAACTCCTCCCAGCGGTTCCCCTGTTCCTGGCCGAACCGCACACGCTCGTAGACCCGCCCGGCAACCTGGATCATCGGACCGCCGCAGGACTCAGCATCGCGCATATCCTGTCCGCAGGCGGGGCAAATGCGTTGGCCCGGTTCACCGGGGGCCATGTCGATGGGCGCGGCGACCGGGGGCGGCATTATCCCGTCCGTGGGCTGGGCTTCATAGATAGCCTGGAGGTTGCGATAAACGATGTCGTACGCTTCACTGGTCCGAAGGCGCGGGTCTGAATGCTTGGACAGAACGCCGACCATAGGTAGGAAGGCCGGCTTCACGATCTTGTACCAAGGCTGATAAGTCGCACTTCCGGCATGTTCTCGGGCCAGAGCCTCGGCTTCAAAGACGCGAGGTTCCAGGATAACAATGTCGTTATAGGTCAAAGTCTGCATAATATTTTCCTTCAGGGGGCAATGCCCTAATTCTTGGCGTCGTGGGTTTCTTTGGTTTTCTTGGTTTTGCCAAGCCCATTGTAGTATTTTCGCAGACACCTTTTTACTGCGAAATTTCCCGCGTTAGATAGACCAAACCCATGAAACCTATAAAACCCACTACTCGGCACTGGGCAGCATCTTCCACTGAGCAACACCAGACACCGAACCATATTGAGTCAGCTTCAATCCGTTCACGATACGGCCAGCCTGCCGGCGCAGCCACCACCCCAGGCGGCGGGTATTGATGGCCCGGCCCTCCCCGGCGATGTCGTGCAGGACTTCGGCCAGGGGGCTTTCCTCTTCCTCGCCGGCCCGGACGATCTCTTTCACTGTGCGCGGGGTTCGGCCGAACCGCTCCCACCACGCAGCCAGCAGGGTCCGCAGCATGGCCGCCTCGGGGTCGTCTTCCATGACGGCAGCGCGGCTTTCGCATGGATCGGCAGCCCCAGCCCAAACCATGGCGGCACGAACCATGGCCGACCACCGCTCGAAGCTCCCAAATGGCGCGAGGTCGAGGCCCGGTCGGCCAGCGGCGACATAGGCGCGAACGACGGTCAGGGCGGCGGCAACATAATCGGGTCGGCGCTTTATGGCCCTGGCCACAGGATCGAAGGCAAACGTCCGTTCCTCGGGTCGCTCCATGCCCGGATCGAGGCGGCACAGGACCGCCCGGCGCGAGAGGTCGCCAGCCAAGGAAAGGTTGTTGCCGTTTGCGCTCCAAAGGGCCGTATTGGGTATTTCCACCTGAGAGGATGCCCCCAGGGGGCGAACCTTCACGGCTTCAGAGGTCGTAGCCTGACAAAGGAGGTCAGAGCGAAGATTGCCATTGATATTGTCCAGGTTCACGATTGCGTCCCCGGACAGAAGACAGCCCACAAGGCGCTTGTCCAGTTCGGCATGGTCGGCCGTGGCCGAAAGAACGGCAGACCGGCGGCCTGTGGCGATGATTGCCGCAATGTCCATAAGCGTGGACTTGCCCGATCCCCGCACCGGGGCCGTTATGGCGAAGATGGGAACGGCAGCCAGGGCAGGACGGGTAACGGCGGTCAGGATCAGGGCCAGGGCAACCGCGCAGTCTACCGGCTCGACGAAGGCGAACCCGGACAGGAGGTCCGCCAGGGTGTCGAGGGCCGCTTGGGCCTCATCCAGCCCGGGGGCGTCCTGGACCTCGACGGTCAACCCATGGGCCATGAAGTAACCGCTGGCGGCGTCATAGCCAGGAGTCAGCAGCAACGAACCATCGCCCCGCACGGTAGGACAGGCCACCACGCCCCGCAGCGGCGGCACGGGCCACAGGCCGGCACGGGCTTGGATGGTTTCGGCCAATTCCTTGGGCGGGTTCGCAGGCTTCCAGGCCTCGGACCTAGCGTTGAATTTCTCGAAACTGGCAAAGCGGCCGAGAACGTCCATAAGGAACGCCCTTTGCGCTTCCATGATGACCACGGCCCCGGCCGGACGCGAAACGCCGTCAGCCATGGCAGATGCCGGCAGGGTCGCCACGCGCACAAGCTGGCCGCCGCGCTGGAAGCTCCGGTATTCGGTGGGCAGGTCTGGCCGGGCAAGCACCGCTTCGCAGGCGTCTACGGCTTCGCTCATGGCCCCGTTGATGAGGCGAATGGGCTTTCCCTTGTCCTGAGTGCCCCCGGGCGTGTCCTGGCCGTTTGGGGCCTCGGCGGACGGTTCCCAAGCTGGCGCGGCCTTGACCAGTTCCAGCAGGCTTTCCCGCGTCCCCCCGGCGGCCAGCCAATCGGACACGTCGCCCTTGGGCGGCAGGCCGGGCAATTCGAGGACCTTGACCACCTCGGCCAGTCCATGGAGTTGTCGGGCCACGTCGTAGGCGTGCTTGCGGCCCGGGACGTCGTTGTCTGGCAGGATGCAGACACGCTTGCCGGCAAGGTGGCGATTGTACTCGGGACGCCATTTCCCAGCGCCTTGGGCATTACAGGTCGCAGCTAGGCCAAGAGCGACCAGGGCTTCGGCGTCTTTTTCACCTTCGACGATGAAGACGGCCTTCGCCTGAATAACGCTCGGCAGAAGGTACGGCACTAGCTCAATACCTTTAACGGAGTTGATCCAGCCGCCGTTCCCGTCCGGGCGGCGCTGCGTGAAGGTCTTCGGCTCCCAGCGCGTGACCTGGAAGATCAGCTTACCGTCCGGGCCGAGGTAATCATAACTGGCGACGATGCGGCGACGGTTGTTCCTGGGAGGCTTATCCGCCTCAAGGCCGAGGTCCCGGGCAAGTTCCCGGGCAGCCTCACCTTGTTTGATGCCCCGGATAGCGGCCCACAGGGAAATAGGGTCGCCCCCTTTGATATCGGTCGCAAAGTCGCCCCAGGCTCCCGTTTCCAGGTTCACGGAGCAAGACCGGCCCTGGCCACCTTCGAGAGCGGCGCAGACGTATTCCCCGGCTTCGGCCCGCCCACCGGGTAACCAGCGGGGCAGAAGGTCCCCCAGGCGCGGGAGTGTAGCGGCGTTGATGGATTTGAAGTCGATCACAGGCGCGCCCCCTGCCGCTCTCGCAGTTCCTCAGCCCGGTAGTCGAGCCAGTCCACCCAGAGCGAAAGCTGGTGCGACCACGGCCAGCCCAAGCAGGCCAGCCCGGCCAAGATGAGATCGCGGCCGAAAAGAAGACCGGCGATGTGGAAACGGTTGACGGAGCGGCGCAGGGATGACAGAAGAAAACCACCACAGTTTTTCTTGTCTTCCCCGCAAAGCCCGGCCCGCCACAGGTCGGGTTTTGTGTTTTTACGCATTGTCACGCCCTCCGATCCGCTTCTTGGACAAGCGCGCGACAGGCAAGGCGTTCAGGAACTCCACCAGGGATTCGCGGCGATAAGCGACCTTGCCGGCTACCACGACAGCATCAGGGCCTCGGCCCTCGCTATCGAGGTTTTGAAGAGTCCCACGCGAGAAGGGCAGGCCGTACCGAGTGGCATACTCGGGCCAACGGTGACGAAAATAAAGACGAGTTTCCTGGGGGAGAATTTCTTCCCAGTTGATAGAAAGGGCTGCGTTTTCCATGGGCATCAAACTCCTTCAAAAAGGTTGATGCCCTAGGAATAGACGCGGGGAGAAAATTTATTGAGAGACGAAAATAATCTATCTCGGCTTGTTATGTCGGGTATTCGCTGACAAAAACATTTCCCTTTTCAGCTTTTTGTCAGTGAATGTCATTTAGGGCTGCCCGTATCGCCCTCGAAGGGTCGTCAGCAGGGAGCCCCACGGCAGCTAAGGCGATGCGTACGACTTCGGCAAATGGACCATTTTCATATGATGATGGCCGGCCTATGTATCTTCTGTATAGAAAGGCAAGGACCTTAACAAATCCATGTTGATCTGTCTTGGGGCGTCCCTTTGAAAGGGGTAGTGACTTTTCCCTGGCTTCAAGAAATGTGTTGAGCCGTTCAAGCGAGTGTCTTGCACATGTCGCTTCTCTAAGACACTCAGAATAAAATTTTGACCATTCCGTATTTTCAGAAACACCGCTTTCAATGTCAAGCAATGAATTGTATTCCTCTCCAGCAATATCAACTTCCCCGTCCATGATTCTTTTTAAATGAAATAGAACTGAACTGAATTCGGAACGCATTTTTGATATATCGTCAAGAGCTTTCTTGTTGGGCTGCGCTCTCTCAAGACGTCTTTTCATAAGTTCTATATGCCTACAGACACTATGTGCAAACGTATCGATATTGCGAAGCTTTTCTTGAACAACTTTATCCTTCTGAATGCGAGTCAGTAGCGATTTAAAATCTTCACCATTCTGCCGACTAACCCCAAGCCTTTCTTCCGCAACAGTCTCCCATATTTGATTGGCAAGCAAAGCGTCCATTTTAAAAAAGATCCATTTGTCAAGTAATTGGTCACCGTGCGAATTACCCATGTTCCCTCCCTGTAAGGGGTCCCTGAAAGAATCCCCCGGCAGGCGGTTCAGGATGCCGCTTTTCGGCCACGATGATCAGTCGCAACCTCGCCGGGGGAAAGGTCTTTTATCTGGCGGTCACAGCCAAGTGCATACCCAGACCGTCGAGAAAGGGCTTGAGGCGACACAGGGCTTCCAGGCCCTCGGCGGGCAGGTCGGCGGACTCCAAGGACTGGGCTTTGACCACGCGCTCAATCGCCAGGGCCAGGGCCGGGCAATCGCCGTCCTCAAGTGCCGCGCTCAGGTATTCGGCAGCATGGGCGGGGTCGCGGAGCCATTCGGTCATGTGATCGTCGTAGGAAATATCCTTCATGGCCGGTTCCTCCAATCCGCCCAATATCGCCGGGCGGTCTTGATGTCTACCGATTGGGTCGTCTTGTCCCCGCCGCACAGCAGGATGACCAGCTTTTGCCCGTGCTGGCCGAAATAGACCCGATAGCCGGGGCCGCAGTCTATGCGAAGTTCCGCCAGCCCTTCGCCAAGCGGTTTCACGTCGCCAGGGTTCCCGGTCGCCAAGCGGTCAAGGCGCTGACCGATCCGGGCTTGAGCGCGAATATCCCGCAGGGCCTCCAGCCATTCCTTGTACGGGCAACGGCCATCCTCGGCCACATACAAGCGGACCTCGCGGGCAACAGCAATCGGCGTCATTTCGTGCCGCCTCCCAAGCGCACCACCTTCCCGCCTGCCCTGGCCGCGTCCATCCCGGCCTCAAGGCCCTTGACCGCCCGGCGCAGGGTGTCCGGGGACAGGTGGGCATATCGCTGCACCATAGCGAAGGACTGGTGGCCCATGAGTTGCTGGATCACATAGAGGTCCGTGCCAGCCTCGGCCAGCCAAGACGCGAATGTGTGCCGCAGGCTATGGAACACCACCTTTTGCCGGGCGTCGGTCACGCCATCGTTGAAGCCAAGGGCGTTCACGGTCTTGATGAAGGATTGTGATATCTGTCCCACTCGCTCCCCCGTCTCGGACGGAAACACAAGGTCGGCGGGGCTTCGGCGCTCCCTGTCCGCCAGCATGGACTTTGCCGCATCGGTCAGGATGGCCGCCCGGGTCTTGCCCGATTTAGTGTCACGCAGGCAAAGGACGCCGCGTTCCATGTCCACGTCGCCCCAGGTCAGGGCGAAGATTTCCCCGGCCCGAAGCCCGCAGTGCAGGGACAGAAGCGCCATATCCCGCACCTGAGGACTTTTCTCGGCCAAGGCGGCTAGCAACCGGTCCGCTTCTTCATGGGACAAAAACCGCACCCGGCGATTGTCGGAACTCGGCTTCTTGGTCTTGGTCACGGGGTTCTGCCCGGCAAACAGGTCGTGGTCCCTGGCGAAGTTGAACACCTGCCGCACCACGGCCAGGGTGTACGTGATGGATCGCGCGGCCCGGCCGGCATCCGCCATGTTCTTCTTGATGCGCTCAAGGTGAATCGGGGCAATGGCCTTCAAGGGCTTGTCTGCCAGGACCGGGGCAATCCACAGGCGGTAGCACTGGTCTTCCTTCTGCCAGGACCGCTTAGCCTTGTTCTTTTTGGCAATGGGGAAGTAGTCGTCAAGGAACACCCGGCCGAATGTCACGTTGTCGCGCTCGGCAAGGGCTCGGGCCTCGGCTTCCTCTTGGCGCTTGGCCTCGGCATTCTGGCGCTTCTCGGCAAGGCTGGTAGCCCCTTCGCCCGTCCTGGCGGCCTCTTGGAGCTTGCCCAAGGTCTGAGCAGCCTTGGCGGCGGTCCATCCCTGACTTGCCCACCCAAGCGCCTCTTCCCGACGAACGCCTCCCACGCGATATCGGATGGCAAAATACTGGTCGGGCTTTACACCGTGCTTCCGGGTCGGATGTTCACGATACCGGACGCCTTCGTGCTTGGTTTGCTTCCAGGTGTAGCCCATTTTTGTCCCCCGGGATTTTGTCCCCCACCTGTCCCCCAAAAAGAGGGGAAACGGGGTGAATCCGTGTGAAGCCTTGTAAGGAGAGAATGGGGCGTAAAGCGTGACAAGTCAAGGGTTTCGTGACTTCTTGTGAACCAGAGTGAATGCCTTTACAAAGAACTCTTAATCCGTTGGTTCAAAGTTCGAGTCTTTGATGGCCCACCAGCAAGTCCAGGGAGTTAGGTGCATAACCTAGCTCCCTTATTGCTTTGGTGGTCGCTTCTGGTCCCGCCATGGTCCCACTCTTTGCGGCAATAACGGGCTGGAATGGGGCTTATTCCGGTCGTCTGTGCGTACAGATCGGCTTCCGTCGAAAGTTGACCCCAAAAAGAGACAAGCGCAGGCCACGTTTCCCTGGAAGATTGGGGGGCTCTTCTTGTGGATCTGCAGGTTGGGTTTAATGAGTATGCGTTGCTCCGGTAGAAAAGTGCTCAGTATACTGTGGGGAGAATATTCGCCTCTTCGACATGATGTTTTCCTGCTTGTGGGAATCTATTCAACTTCAATTTATAGTCAGTGATTCGAGTTGTGTTCAGGTCTTTTCCTCCCAGGAAACGACCCTGTTTCTTCCTGCGTTTTTTGCTTCATATAGAGCCTTGTCGGCATAATACATAATATCGGAAAGGTTCTGGCCATCTTTGCGTTCGACTATTCCAATGGATACAGTGAATGAAATATCGCAATCAGGTTCGTCGAGCTTTAATTGAGCCAAAGTCTGCCTGACCCGTTCAGCGACCTGTCGCGCTGTTTCTGCAGTGGTCTCAGGTAAAATCGCCGCGAATTCCTCGCCTCCAACCCTTCCAAACACGTCTGTCTGGCGAAACAATTTTCGACATTCTGTAGAAAGGGCTCTGAGGACATCATCGCCTATGGCATGTCCAAAAGTGTCATTGATGATTTTAAAATGATCGATATCAAGCATAAGAAAAGATACAGGTCGGCCATAGCGTTCTGAATGAACAATTTCCTCCTCGGCTCTTTCCAGGAATCGATGACGGTTGTTCGCCCCAGTAAGCGCGTCGGTTGTGGCGAGATGGTTTAACTGAAATTCCAGTTGCTTTCGTCTGGTGATGTCGTCAAGAATTATCAAAATTCCAGAAAACTTGCCTGATACATCCAGCATATGGGCAAGAAACACATCGAAGTATTGATTTGCACCGAAGGAGTCGATCCTTACCTCTACTCTATGTGAAAGAGCATCTCTTGCAGAAAATGAACTTACTTCTTCTTTCAACCAAGGCAAATAATCATCGAGAGGCTTACGAAGTCCCTCGGCTTTCCGGTTTAACGTACTGTGCCCTCCAGAGTAATACATTTCTCCTGAGTCCATATCTAATCCAAATAACTCTGTGGCTGAAAGGTTCATGCTGTCGAGCAAGCCTTCCTTGTCGACCAAAAAAACAGGACGAGGAGTACTTTCAAATACGGTAAGATACTTATTCTTTTCATTTGAAAGACGGCGATTTGCCTTTTCAAGTCTTGACATTTGTTCGGAGTCTTCGGTGGTTACCCACTCGGCGCACAAGGCGATTTCAAAGCGGTCGAAGCTCCTCAAGATAAAACGAATCCATGATTGTTTTAATTTTTCAGCACCCTTAGCTGTTACCAGATCGATATATGTATCTCTATAATACTTGAGAAGTCCAAGAAACATAGCCAGGTTGATACCGCGCTCACGATGTCGCTTAGCCTCGAGTCTTCCAAATTCTGTAACGGAATCGGCGGTGTAGTCTTCATCCGGGTTGAATTGAGGTTCTCCCTCCCCATGCCTATAACGAGCCATGCACAGGGCAGTTGTCAGGCCGGATATGGACATACGCCAAGCATCAAGTAATGTTGAAGTATATTTGGTAAAGTTATGTCGCTTGGCATATGAAAGAATACGCTCCATAAGCCATGTCTCATTGTCTCGTAATAATTGTGGGAGTTGATCCACCGCGCCTTCTCCGAATGGATTGCAAATTTCAGGCTTCTGCAATTATGCACTTCGAATGAGTTATTTAAATTTGTTCGAATGTACTATATATAAAATATGTTAGATAAAATAGTAGCTCATGAAGACGGTCCGTTGCAACACTTTGTTATGCCCTTGGCTTCACGACCTCTGAGGAAAAATGTGGGCGCTGACCAAGGTGCCTACAGCCTTCCTTCCCTCTCGCCTTCCTGTCGGGTGCGCCCGCTATGGGGACTGTTGGCTCCGTGGGGCACGGTCCGGGGACGGCCTGCCCGCCTATCGCCCCCAAATGCGGACGAGGCCGGGGAGATGTTCTCTCCCCGGCCTCATCCGCATTTATGGCCGTCCTGTCTTTTTCTTCCGGGATATTGCCCGCCACGCCGCGCCACGAGCGTGCGGGGGGACCTGTGCCGTGATCCGTCGTCAGCCGTCCACATCGCCCGGGGCGGCGTCTCCGGCCGCATCCGGGGGCACGGGCTTGCGCGACACCACATGGAACGGGGAAATATCGGCCTCGAGCCCCACTTTCGACTCGGAGGATTCCTTGGCCACGCGCAGGGCCGTCAGCGTGCCCACCCGGCGCAGTTTCGGGTCGAGCACGGACAGCGTGTCGCCCTCCCGCACCCCGTGGACGCTGCCAAGACCAAAGAGGATGTCCCAGTGGTCCTTCTCCTTGGCCAGTTTGTAGATGGGGCCGAGGCCCTCGGCATGCAGCCGCTCCTCTTCCTTGCCGGCCCGGCGGTAGGCGTAAACCAACAGCAGGGCGGCCAGGGGAATAATGGCCATCACCACCCACCAGGGCCCAAGGCCCAGGAAGCGTTCGGAAAGCGACACGTAGCTTCCCCGCATGGCGGCGGCGTCGGGGAACACGTCGACCAGCACCATGGAGCGTTCCTGGTCCGGTCCCGGCGGATGCAGCTGTTCCTTGGGGAAGACCGTCACGGCATAGCGGCCGGGAGGCGTCTGCGGGTTTACCGTAAACACGCCGCGCCAGACGCGGCCGCGCAGTTCCTGGAAATGGACGGCGATGCCGGGCGCATCGGCGTGGGTGGCCAGCACCTTGTCGTTGAGCAGGGCAATCCGCTCGTTCTCCTCGTCCGGATCGTCGGAGCGGGACCGGTTGTAAACATTCTGGATGGATTCTGGCAGCTTGCCCACCACTTCATGGTGTTCTCCGGGCAGGCTGCGCAAAACGTCCGAGCGGGCGTCGAAGACGAGGTAGAGCACGATATCCGCGATGCATGCCAGAAAAAGGACGAACAGGAGCACCGACAGCCGCGGCAAAATGTGTCGCATGGCCGCCTCCGCGCTACTGCGCCAGGGTTTCGGCACGCTGTTCGGCCTTCATGTCCCGTGCTTCCAGGCGCTTGATGCGCCACAGCACGATGTAGGCGAGGGCGATGGTGGGCACGAAGAGCGGCACGTAGCAGTGCAGAAACGTCTCGGAAAAATCGGCCGTGGTGTTGAAGCATTTCGAAAAAGTGTAGGTCAGCTCGGCGATGATCAGGACGTCCATGGTGATTAGGGTGACGGCCCGCTTGGCGGCGTGGGACAGGGACATGGCGCACACTCCTTATGGAGAGTAAGGCGGAAGCGCCCCGTTTCCGGAACGCCTCCGCCGATTGGGGTGGGGGTTACTTTTTGCGCAGGTCCTGCTTGGAGACGTTCATGACCTTGGCGGCCTTTTTCTTGTCGCCTTCCACGGTGTAGGCGATGCGCAGGATGTCGCCGGGCTGGGGCGGAATCCCGATCTTGGCCTCGCTGACGTCATAGACGGTCTGGATGCCCGTGGACTTGCCGTAGGGGTTCCCGGGGCCGAAGTTGGTGTCGTAGGCTTCGACCTTGATGGTTTTCTGGGCGTTGTTGTTTTCCAGGCATTTTCCCTGGACCACGCTGAAGGCCAGGGCCTGTCCGGCCGCGAAGAACAGGCCGAGGGCCAGGGCCAGGGCCAGGGCGACAATGGTATGTTGACGGCGCATGGCGGTTCCTCCGTTGACTGGGTTAGACGGATTGTTCCCGGGCTTTCTTGGCGCGCAGTTCCTGGGCCGCGCCGGTCAGCATGATTCTGATGATCCATATGCAGATGAGCGTGATGGTGCCGAGAATGACCACCGTGGCCGCGGCGTTGAACTTGAACTGCTTGAGGATGATGGAGAGCATGCAGCACAAAACGGCCACGCCGAAGGCCAGGCGGATGCCGTAGCCCTTGGCGTACTTGGTGGCCACGGTGCCGATCTGGGCGCCGATGGCCGCGCCGGAGAGCATCACGAAGACGGCCACGAGCTCGATGCGTCCCTTGAGGGCGTAGGTGAACGAGCCGTAAAGGCCGGAGATCATGACTTCGAAGAGGTCGGTACCCACGGCGATGTGGGTCGGGCAACCGATGAGGTAGACCAGGGCCGGCATGCGGAAAAGACCGCCGCCGATACCGAGGAAGCCCGCCAGCACGCCGGTGAGGTAGCTGACCAGGATGGGCAGCCAGGCCGAGCAGGTGAAGCCGGCCGTCTTGAAATACATCATGGGCGGGATATTGAGCTTTTGCATGGTCTTGTACCAGGTCAGACCCTCGCCGCTCTCCCCGCTACTCTTTTTCTTGCTGGTCGCCTTGTGGTAGTCATAAAAGACCATCCAGGAAATCAGGGCCAGAAGCACCACGTACACCCAGCGCACGACCGGCCCGATGGTTCCCAGCCGCTCGAGTTTCATGACGATCTGGGCGCCGCATTCGATGCCGATCATGGTGCCGATCAGCATGACGAAGCCGAGTTTGTAGTCCACGTTGCCGAATTTGGCGTGGCGCATGGTGGAAATCATCGATTTGCCGGCGATGTGGGCGATGTCGGTGCCGATGGCGAAGGCCATGGGGAAACCCAGGATGTTGAGGCCCGGCGTGACCATCCAGGCGCCGGCCATGCCGAAGAAACCGCCGATGACGCCGACCGAGAAGCCGATCAGCACAAGGCCGGGCCACAAAATCTCCACACCCGCGATGGGCATGTACAGGTAAAGCCAACTGGTATCCATGGCGTATCCTCCTTGCAGGGTGCGGCGCTAGTTTTCGATGATCTTGCGGGACTTGAGGTCAAGCCCGGTACGGGACATGATGAAATCCATGAGCACGCCGAGGAAGCAGCCGTATCCGGCGGTCAGCACCACGGCCCATACCGCGAACAACACAGGGTTGAAGTTGTAGAGGTCGGCGAAGTATTTCATGATATCCGAAGCGATGACACGCGTGTCGGCCACGACGACCAGTTCGCTCGCCCCGCCGCCGGCGGCCAGGGCCAGTGCCGGAATGAGCAAACCCGAAAGCAGGGTCAATCCCGTTACCCATAACGTGCGACGCAACATACGTACCTCCAGCGGTTGCAGTTATTTAACCACGAACACGGAACAGGGAGAATGGGCCACCACGCCCTGGGCGACGCTGCCGACCAGCAAACGCTCCAGCCTGGATTTGCCCTTATGTCCGATGACGACGCGATCCGCGCCCATCTCCTTGGCGTAGGTCACGATGGAATTGGCCGGGGATTCGCTTTGCTCCACATGCGTCTCGGCGCGCACCCCCTTGGCGGCGGCGGCTTCCTTGGCGGCGGCCACGGTCTTTTCGGCTACCGCCCGCAGCTTGTCGTTCATGCCCGGCGGCATGTCGTCGATATCGTCGAGCAGCGAGGCCACGGAGATGATGGTGAGCTCGGCCGCCTTGTCGACGGCCATGGCAACGGCTGTTTCCAGGACTTTTCCGGCAAAGGCGGAATCGTCGATGGCCACGAGGATTTTCATGGAGCACGCCCTCTCGTTATAGGTTGCGGCAATCGGGTGCGGGCCACACTGGCCCCGCGTTTGTTCCAAAAAAAGCAATCACCATGCCAAGAACCTTTTTTGCCAAATATAATAATTTTATTTCGCATGGTTAACGGAAATAAGGGAGACTGGTATTGACACCTTTGCCGGATTTGGCAGGATAGAAAAAAAGACCTGCATCGAAAAAGTTCTTGAGATTCCGGTAGAAAGAGAAATCCGGCAAGTTGTTGCCGGATACCGACCGGATGGGGACGACAAGGCTGAGACCGCATTTCGCTCTTTTTTTCACACGGAGGGGAACGGCGATGACCTGGATCGATATACCCAGCCGGATACAAGCCCGATTTCTCCCGTTTTATGCGCCAAACAAGCTGCGTGTGCGCACGAAGCTTTTGGCCGTGCTCATTCCCTCCATGGTGGCCATCCTGCTCGTCACAGGCTACGTCACCTACATTTTCTCGCAACAATTCCTGCAAGAAGCCTTGGAACGCAGCGGGATCGTGCAAACCCTGGCCCTGTCCCAAGCCCTGGAGGACGCCTTGGCCCGGGGCCGGCGCGACCTGCTTTTTTTCGTCGGTGAAAAGCCGACCGCCGAGGCCATGGCCGGCTATCTCGCACGCATAAACGCCCTGCGCCCCTTTTCGTATCGTGAATTCGGCTACCTGGACCTGGAAGGCCACGAGCACGTCTATTACGTCACCTTGCGCGGCAAGGCGTTCCGGGTGCCGGACGCCGCCATCCCGGATATCCGGCCGAGTCCCTTCCGTTTGGTGGAGGAAGCGCGCGGGCTGGGCCCCGGCCAGGTCGTCCTCGGTCCGCTCGCCCAGCTCGACTACCACCTGACCCTCGGCACGGGCGAGGACGTGGCCATGGGCGACGAGGTCTATCGCCTGGTCACGCCCCGCGCCGACGCCGCCGGCCGGATCGTTGGCGTGTACATCCTGAGCCTCGGGGCCCGGGACCTGCGCAACATCCTGTCGCTGTACAACTCCATCCACTCGCCGCTGCACGGTTTCGAGCGCAGCCTGGAGGTCCGATACAGTTTCCTCTTCGACACCGAGGGCTGGGTGCTGTTCCAGTCGGCCGAGGTCGGCGATACCGACCTGGAGCTCACCACGTACCTGGCCAGGGCCGGTTATTCCGGCACGCTCGGGCGGCGCGGCATGGACTCGGCCTTCCGGCCCGAGTCCCACTACAAGCATTATTGGCGGATGATCGGCGACGTGCGCGAGGGCAAAAGCGGCATCATCGACCAGGCCGACGACGACCAGCTCGACGTCGGCGGTTTTCGCGCCAGCTACATGCCCTATGCCCCGGTGCGGTTTTCCTCGTCGGAAAACGGCCCGTCCAAGGTGGTGGCCGGCGTGGCCTACATGGACAAGACGCGCATGACCCTTCGCGCCGGCTACAAGCAGGTGGACGTGGTGTTCATCATCACGCTTTCGGCCATCATCCTGGTCACGGGGCTCATCACCTTGCTCGCCCGGGCCATCACCCGCCCCATTATCGACCTGTCCCGGTCCGTCTCCAGCATCGAGTCCACAAACGGGCTTTCGCCCCTCAATCTGCCGGACCACGACCACGAGACCACGCTTTTAAAAAACGCCATCAACGCCATGATCGCGGCTTTGCGCCGCCAGTGGGACGAGATCAAGAGCCGCGACAGGAAGATCGAGCAGGTGCGCATGCGCGAGGCGGCCAGCCCGGACCCGGCCGTGCCCGGGGGAACGGCCGGGCTTTTCCCGGAAATCAAGGGGGTGGGGCCGCTTCTGGAGCGGCTGCGGGCGGAAGTGGCCAAGGCGGCCCATGTGGATGCCGACGTGCTGGTGACCGGCGAGACGGGTACGGGCAAGCAGCTCGTGGCCGAGGCCATCCACCGCTCCAGCCGGCGTGCGGCCAAGCCGTTTATCTCGATCAACTGCGGCGCCTTGGACGAGAATCTGCTGCTCGACACGCTTTTCGGTCACGTCAAGGGGGCTTTCACCGAAGCCCGCTCCGAGCGCAAGGGGGCGTTTCTGGAGGCCGACGGCGGCATCCTGTTCCTCGACGAGGTGCAAAGCGCCACGCCCAAGGTGCAGCAGGCGCTGTTGCGCGCCATCGCCATGCGCCGGGTGCGGCCCCTTGGCAGCGACAAGGAGCTGTCCGTGGACGTGCGCCTCATTGCCGCGTCCAACGTGGATCTGCGCGAGGCCATCGCCGCGGGGGCGTTTCGGGAGGATTTCTATTTCAGGCTCAAGGTCATTGCCGTGTCCACGCCGCCGCTGCGGCAACACAAGATGAGCATCTCCGCCCTGGCCCACCATTTCCTCAAGCAGGCCGGCGACACCACGGCCCGGCGCGGGCTGGGGCTGTCCCGGGGGGCACTGGCCAAGCTGACCGCCTACGACTGGCCGGGCAACATCCGGGAGCTCAAGCACTGCATTCTGCGGGCGGCGGTCATGTCCGAGCACAGCGTCATCCAGGATACGGACATCGTGCTCGAAGCCGACGGCGGCACGTTCGACGCCGCAGCGGCGGAGCAGGCGGCCGAGGCGGTCGTCGCCCCGCCCGAATCCTTTGCCGCCGTGTCCATGTCCCTGGAACAGGTGGCGCTCAACACGCGCCAACGGGCGGCGCTTCCCACCATCGTGCGGGAGGGTTCGGTCACGCGGGGCCGCTACGAGGCGCTTTGCGGCGGCATTCCCCAGCGCACGGCCGTGCACGACCTGCGGGACATGGTGGACAAAGGGCTGCTCGCGCGGCGGGGCAGCGGCCCGGCCACGCGCTACGAACCCACGCCGGCCGGCGTGCTCGCGGCCGGGGGGGAGTAGGGGGCCTGCGTTACTCGGCCGGCTCCCAGAATTTGCCGTCGGCCGAGGCCTTGGTCGTGACGGTCTTTCTGGCCCCGCAGTGCCGGCAGAAGACCTCCACCGTACGGGTGGTTTCCGTGCTGGCCGCTTCCGAGGAGCGAAGCGCCGGCTTGTTGCAGAAGATGCAGTCGAACTCGGGTTCCTTGTCGATGGGCGCGGGCTGGTGCAGGGTAAAGCTCATGGTTTCTCCCTTCGGCAGGCCTGGGACGCCTTGACGGCGCGTTATCGGTCCAGAACGTGATGCGACGGGATGACGCAGGTAAACGTCCCGCTAAGGACCATAGTCGCTTCGCGGCGCACCGTCACCTCCACCAGCCGTTTTTTCCCTTCCCCCTCCGTGACGGTGGCTTCGGCCGCGATCTCCTCGCCCACGACCACCGGGGCGGTGAAGCGGACCGTGGCCGCGCCGAGGACCACCCGCGGGTCGTTGACCGCGAGCATGGCGGCATGGTCGGCCAGCCCGAAGACGAAGCCGCCGTGGACAAGCCCTCGGTCGTCGGCGGCCATGGCCGGCAGCGTGGCCAGCCGGACCACGGCCCGGCCCGGGGACAGTTCCACAGGCGTGCCGCAAAGGGCCATGTCGATGTCGAGATGGGTGTTTCGCTGCATGGGTGCTCCGTAAGCGCTCAATAAGGCGCATCTTGTCAGGGCAATCGGAAGGCGGCAGAAGTTTTAGGCAGGAATAATCAGGCGTTTGGGATCGATGTACTGTGGCAGGAGGGCCTTGCGCTGGGCGTCGGAAGT
>NZ_JBLODY010000003.1:0-149996 GCF_047785625.1 Solidesulfovibrio sp. C21 | reverse complement strand
TTCAAAGGGTGAAGGTGCGGTGGGGCTGACGGACGAAGAACAGTATCCCGTCATAAACGTTAAAAAGTTTAGGAAGGGGAGAGCGCGAGAGGGGAAACCCTTTTCAAAGGGTTTCCCCTCTCGCATCCTCTTCTCGCCTCCCCTCCTCAAATCTTTATCCACTCCCGGCGCAAGGCGGTGTCCAGGATGACGCCGACGACGAAGGCCACGCCCATGTGCCACATGGCGAATCCGGCCACCACGATCATCACGTAGAATTCGGACTTTTTCGTGCCGATATCGCGCACGGTCACGGCCAGTTCGGCTCCGGCCAGGAACAGGATGACCCCGAGCACCGCCGGCGGGAACATCTTGAAGATGACGGCCACGGACTGGCTGAAAAAAAGCGCGATGACGATGACGATGGTGCCGAGGATCACCAGCGACCCGCCGGTGCGCGCGCCGAAGCGCACATGGCCGGCCATGCCGCCCGCGCCGTGGCACATGGGCACGCCGCCGAACATCGGGGAAACGAGGTTCATGACGCCCTGGCTTATGCACATGGTGCGTTCGGTGACGGGCCGGTCCGGGAACAAGTCGTTGTTCTCGGCCGTGATGGCCACCACCGCGTTGCCGAGCGTCAGCGGAATCTGGGGCAGGGTAAAAAGGAGCGTGCCGGTGACGATGTCGTCCCAGCGTATCTGGTGCAGGCCGAACTGGGGCAGACGAAAGCCGATACTGACCTGCCCCAGCTCGCCGAGAAGCGCCGGGTTGGCGATGACCGCGGCCACGACGCCGAGAATCAGCAGCGCGAACATGGCCGGGATCTTCGGGTTGGACAGCAGCACGAAGGTCATGGCCAGGGCGATGCCGGCCAGCCACGGCGAGCCCACCATGCGGTGGATGCCCTCGACCACGAAGGTCATGCCGAGCCCGAGCATGATGCCGCGCACCACGGGCTTGGTGGCCAGTCTGGCCACGTATTTGATGGTCCCGGTCAGGCCGATGATCAGCCAGAAGAGTCCGGTGGTCAGCCCCGAGGCGAAAAGCGCCGCCGGGGTGATGCCGCCGGCCACGGCCGCCGCGCCGATGGCCTTCATGGGCTGGATGGGAATGGGTGTTTTATAGAACAGTCCGGCTGCTATCTTGGACACGCCGAACATGAAAAGGAGCCCCAGGGGATCGACGCCGAGGATGGTGATGTAGGCCACCACGAAGGGAATGAGCGTGCCGATGTCGCCGAAGGCGCCGGCCCACTCCATGGCGTCGTAGCGGTTGGGCGTCTTGCCGCCGTGCACCAATATGCCTTCCGTTGCCGATCGAGTGCCGTCATGCGCGGAACCATCCGTCTGGAACATGGCGCCTCCTTCGCCCGGGCGCATGATTTAACGGAAAGGCGCCGGGCCGTTTACGGCGTTTGATGACACGGATTTTAGAAAATTCGTGTGACTAAGGCAAGCAAAAAAGGAGGTCGCTCAGGACCGCACTTGTTTGCGCAAGTCTTCGAGATACAAGAACTGTTCCTCGACCTGCTGGTCGAAAAAGCGGCGCACGCAGGAGAGGAAGGAGGACACGCACTGCATGCGCAGGGAATAGTAGATATTGGTGCCGCGCCGGGAATCGGTGACGATACCGGCTTCCTTGAGCACACTCAAGTGCTTGGAAACGGTCGAGATATCGGAGCCGACCAGTTCGCGCAGTTCGCACACGCATTTTTCGCCCGAGCCCAGGGCTTCGACCATGAGCAGGCGGCTGGGATGGCCCAGGGCCTTGAACACCTTGGCCCGCTGGGCCAGCTGGATCTGGTTCGGTTGCATGATTCTCTTTATCGCATCAAAGGGCCGTTGCCAATACAGGCGATCGGACACGTTGATTCCAAAACGGAAAACGCAAAGCACGGCCAGCGGCGCAGGGTATCGAACGAACGAAAGGAAAAGGTCGGCGGTGACGCGAGCGTGTGCCCACGCGAGACGAAAGGCCGGGCCGCAAGCGATGCGGTGATACGGCTCCCGGGAATACTAGAAAAGCGTCTGCAACAGCCCCATGGGCGTGCCGGAAGGGAGCGGCAGGCGCTTTTCCGGCAGGATGCGCTCAGCGAGAAGCGTCAGCCATTGACGGGAAAAGGCAATGGCGTCGTAGGTGAGAAACCCGCGCCCGCTGCCGTCGGTCGCCAGCCCGTAGCCGAAGACCGTCACCCGGATGGGCTCGGTCTCGCCCACGGGCAACACTTCGACCGTGATGGTGCGGGCGGCCGTATCGAGTCGCAAGTCACGCACCTCGCCGTATTCGTGCAGGTACTGCCGGGCCGAGGATAAAAGCAGCTTGGACAGCGACTTGTCCTTGGCCCCGGAGAGATCGAGATTGAACCCCATGCCGTTACCAGGAAAGGGCCACGTTCACGTCGTCCAGGCAGTTCTTGAGCCCCTCGCCGCACGGCGGGATCATGTAGTCGCCGTCGAAGCAGGCCAGACAGTACGGCGGCTTCTCGCCATTGCCCCGCACCGATTCCAGCAAGCCCTCGATGCTTAAGTAATGCAGCGAGTCGAGGCCGATGAACTTGGCGATCTCGTCCACGGTCTGGTGGGCGGCGATAAGCTCACCCTTGGAAGAGAAGTCGATGCCGTAAAAGCACGGGAAGCGGATGGGCGGACAGGACACGCGCATGTGGATCTCGCGCGCGCCGAGTTCCCGCAGGCGCTTGACCCTGGTGCGGATGGTGGTGCCGCGCACGATGGAATCCTCGACGATGAGGATGCGCTTGCCCTTGATCATGCTCTTGACCGGATTGAGCTTCACCCGGACGCTGAAATCGCGCATGTCCTGGGAGGGCTGGATGAAGGTGCGGCCCACGTAGTGGTTGCGCACCATGCTCATCTCGAAGGGCAGGCCCGAGGCCTGGGAATAGCCGATGGCGGCGTAAAAGCCGGAATCGGGAAACGGCATGACGTAGTCGGCGTCGACCGGCGCTTCCTGGGCCAGCGTCGCGCCCATCTGCTTGCGCCGCTCGTAGACCACCTCGCCGAAGACTTCCGAGTCCGGGCGGGCGAAATAGACCAGCTCGAACACGCACTGCTTGACCGGCTGCGGGTCGCAGATGCGGTAGGACTGGAGCCGCTTGTCCTGGATGACCAGCATCTCGCCCGGGGCCACCGACCGGATGGCCTCGGCCTCCATGAGGTCGAAGGCGCAGGTCTCGGATGCGAGCACGTAGGCGTCGCCCATGCGCCCGAGCATGAGCGGCCGCACGCCATGGGGATCGCGCACGGCAATGATCTTGTCGTTGACCAGAAGCAATATGGAATACGCACCCTTGACCTTGTTGCAGGCCTTGATGACCGCCTCTTCCAGGGAACACGAGCCCAGGAACTTGGCGATGAGGTGCACGAACACCTCGGAGTCGATGGTGGTCTGGAAGATGGACCCCGTGGCCTCGAGTTCCTGACGCAGCTCCAGGGTGTTGACCAGGTTGCCGTTGTGGGCAATGGCCATGTGGTAGTCGCCAAAACGCACCAGAAAGGGCTGGCAGTTGCGCAAAAGCGAGGCGCCGGTGGTGGAATAGCGGATATGCCCCACCGCCACCGTGCCCTTGAGCTCCTTGCCCAGATGCCGCTCGGAGAAGACATCGGCCACGAGCCCCATGCCGCGCTGCTCGCGGATACGGGTGCCGTCCCAGGTCACGATGCCGGCCGACTCCTGTCCCCGATGCTGGAGGGCGTAGAGGCCGAAATAGGTCATCCGCGCGGCCTCGGGATGGCCGTAGATGCCGAACAGTCCGCAGTATTCCTTTTTCATGATGCGCCGTGGTCGGGACTAATTGCCCGCGTAATATTCCTGCAAGCTTTTGACGGTAAGCCCCTGGCCGCCCCCCATCTCCCGGATGGCCTGGGCCATGGCCTTGGCCCCGGCCGCCGTGGTCGTATAGGGGATGCCGTAGAGAAGCGCCGTCTGTCGAATGACCATGGAGTCGCGCACCGTGCGCTTGTCCGAAACAAGGTTGATGACCAGATCGATTTCCCGGTTCTTCATGTGGTCGACCACATGGGGTCGGCCCTCGAACACCTTCATGACCGGGGTCACGGCGATGCCCTTGCCTTCGAGATAGGCGGCCGTGCCCTTGGTGGCCATGATCCTAAATCCCACCTGGCTGAGGATGCGGGCCGCGGGCAGCACTTCGTCCTTGGCCCCCTCGGCCACGGAAATAAACACCGTTCCGGACAGGGGAAGGTTCTGTCCCGCGCCGAGCTGGCTTTTCATGAAGGCCAGCCCCACCGAGGCGTCGATGCCCATGACCTCGCCCGTGGAGCGCATTTCCGGTCCGAGAAGCACGTCCACGCCCGGAAAACGGTTGAACGGGAAGACCGATTCCTTGACCGCGTAGTAGCCGGACTTGCGCAGGGTCCAGGGGGCCAGATCCTTGAGCTTTTGGCCCATGATGACCTGGGTGGCGAGTTTCGGCAGAGGCACGCCCGTGGCCTTGGACACGAAGGGCGAGGTGCGCGAGGCCCGGGGGTTGACCTCAAGGATATAGATGTCGCCGTCCTTGACCGCAAACTGGATGTTCATGAGTCCGATGACGCCCAGTTCCTGGGCCAGGGCCACGGTCTGGCGCTCGATCTCGGCGACCAGCTCCGGGGTCAGGCTGTGGGGCGGCAGCACGCAGGCGGAGTCGCCCGAGTGGATGCCGGCCTCCTCGATGTGCTCCATGACGCCGGCCACGTAGGTGTCCGTACCGTCGGAAACGGCGTCCACGTCCACCTCGATGGCGTTGACCAGAAATTTGTCGATGAGGATCGGATGCTTGCCCGAGGCAACCACCGCCACCTTGAAGTAGTTCTCCAGGTCGCCCCGGTCGTAGACGATCTCCATGGCCCGGCCGCCGAGGACGTAGGAGGGGCGCACCACCACGGGATAGCCGATCTTGTCCGCGATGGCGCTCGCCTCGTCCACGGTGAACGCCGTGCCGTTGGCCGGCTGACGCAGCTTGAGCTTTATCAAAAGCTCCTGAAAGCGTTCGCGGTCCTCGGCCCGGTCGATGCTGTCCGGCGAGGTGCCGAGAATGCGCACCCCGGCATCCAAAAGCGGCACGGCCAGGTTGAGCGGGGTCTGGCCGCCGAACTGGACGATGACACCCTCGGGCTTTTCGGTTTCGATGATGTTGAGGACATCCTCGAAGGTGAGCGGTTCGAAATAGAGGCGGTCGGAGGTGTCGTAGTCCGTGGACACGGTCTCGGGGTTGGAGTTGACCATGATCGATTCCACGCCCATGGCCCGAAGCGCGTAGGAGGCGTGGCAGCAGCAGTAGTCGAATTCGATGCCCTGGCCGATGCGGTTGGGGCCGCCGCCAAGGATGACCACCTTGCGGGCGGGTTTGACCGCCACTTCGCGGCCGGTCTCGTAGGTGGAGTAATAATACGGCGTGTAGGCTTCGAATTCGGCGGCGCAGGTGTCGACCAGATAGTAGGTCGGGGAAACGCCCATGTCCTGGCGCAGCTTGCGCGCGTCGAGCGGGGACGGCAGCCGCAGCAGGCTTGCGATCTGCGGATCGGAAAAGCCGTCTTTCTTGGCGGCCAGCACCAGTTCCCGGCACTCCGGATCGCCGGCGGCGACCTTTTCCCTGGGGAAGGTCTCCAGGACGGACTCCATGTCCACGATTTCCTTGATCTGGCGCAGAAACCACGGATCGATCCAGGTGGCGTCGAAAATCTCCTCCAGGCTCACGCCGCAGCGCATGGCCTGGCGCAACTGGAAGAGGCGCTTGGAATTGGGCTTGCGCATGTCGGCCAGGAGCTGCTCGCGGTCGGGCTCGCAGGACACCGCGTCCGGACCAAGGCCCGTGGCTCCGATCTCGAGCGAACGCAGGCCCTTTTGCAAGGCTTCCTTGAAGTTGCGGCCGATGCTCATGGCCTCGCCCACGCTTTTCATGGCCGTGGTCAGGTAATCCTCGGAGCCGGGGAACTTCTCGAAGGTGAAGCGCGGGATCTTCACCACGCAGTAGTCGATGGTCGGCTCGAAGGAAGCCATGGTCTCGCGGGTGATGTCGTTGGGGATCTCGTCGAGGGTATAGCCAACAGCCAGCTTGGCCGCGATCTTGGCGATGGGGAAGCCCGTGGCCTTACTGGCCAGGGCCGAGGAGCGCGACACGCGCGGGTTCATCTCGATAATCACCATCTCGCCGTCGGCCGGGTTGACGGCGAACTGGACGTTGGACCCGCCGGTTTCCACGCCGATCTCGCGCATGATGGCGATGGCGGCGTTGCGCATCTTCTGGTATTCGTCGTCGGTGAGCGTCTGGATCGGGGCGACGGTGGCCGAATCGCCGGTGTGCACGCCCATGGGATCGATGTTCTCGATGGAACAGATGATCACGCAGTTGTCGGCCCGGTCGCGCATGACCTCGAGCTCGAATTCCTTCCAGCCGAGCACCGAGCGCTCCAGCATGATCTCGCTTTTCATGCTGGCGGCCAGTCCCCGCGCGGCGATCTTCTCCAGATCTTCCATGTTGTAGGCCACGCCGCCGCCCGTGCCGCCGAGCGTGAAGGCCGGGCGCACGATGATGGGGAAGGCGATCTTCTTGCCCCACTCGCGCACGTCGTCCATGGTATGGCAGATGCCGCTCTGGGGGATGACGAGGCCGATATTTTCCATGGCCTCGCGAAAAAGCTCCCGGGATTCGGCCTTTTTGATCACGTCCAGGGACGCGCCGATCAGCTCCACCCCGTGCTCGGCCAACACGCCGGATTCGGCCAGGGCCACGGCCGTATTGAGCCCCGTCTGGCCGCCGAGCGTCGGCAGCACGGCATCGGGCTTTTCCCGGGCGATGATGCGGGCCACCGTGCCGGGCTCGATGGGCTCGACATAGGTGCGGTCGGCTAGCTCCGGGTCGGTCATGATGGTGGCCGGGTTGGAATTGACCAGGACCACCTCGTACCCCTCTTCTTTGAGGGCCTTGGCCGCCTGGGAGCCGGAATAGTCGAACTCGCAGGCCTGTCCGATGACAATGGGCCCGGAGCCGATGATCATGATCTTCTTGATATCCGTCCGTTTGGGCATGAGTGTATTTTTTGTAGAGGGTGGAACGAAAAAAGCGGAACCGGCAACGAATAAGCCACTTCAGCCCAATGGGCAAGGAATTTAGAAAGGGGGGCGTGCAAGGGGGGAATTCTATACAAGGAGTGCCCCTTCCCGCAACGCCCCCTCCCCCCTCAGGAGGCGCTTCGCCTCCGAGGTTTCTTGACTTCCCGGCGACCTTGTTTCAAACAGGCGGTTTCTCCGGCATCGTATGGACGCCGGGACAAGCGCAAGGAAACCAGGCCATGAGCAGCGACTATAAAAAGACCCTGAAACTTCCCAAGACCTCCTTTCCCATGAAGGCCAACCTCAAGGAAAAAGAGCCGGAAACCCTCAAATTTTGGGCGGAAAGCGACATCTACCGCCAGATGTTGGCCGCCCGCGAGGACGCCCCCCGCTACGTGCTCCACGACGGGCCGCCCTACGCCAACGGCCACCTGCACATGGGCCATGCGCTCAACAAAATTTTAAAGGATATCATCGTCAAGTCCCGCCATATGGCCGGCAACCAGGCCCCTTACGTGCCGGGCTGGGACTGCCATGGGCTGCCTATCGAGCACAAGGTGTCCCAGGAGCTCAAGGCCAAGGGCAAGACGGATCTGCCGGCCGTGACCGTGCGCCGGCTGTGCCGGGACTACGCCACCAAGTTCGTGGATATCCAGCGCAAGGAATTCAGGCGCCTGGGCGTCTTCGGCGACTGGGACGATCCCTACCTGACCATGCGCCCGTCCTACGAGGCGGCAACCGCCCTGGCCCTTTGCGATTTCGTGGAAAAGGGCTCGGTCTACCGGGGCAAAAAGCCCATCCACTGGTGTCTGTCCTGCCGGACCGCCCTGGCCGAGGCCGAAGTGGAATACGCCGACGAGACCTCGCCCTCGGTCTTCGTGCGCTTTCCCCTGCCCGATCCGAAAATAAAAAACGTCTTCCCCATGGCCGACCCGGCCAAGGCCTACGCCGCCATCTGGACCACCACGCCCTGGACCCTGCCGGACAACATGGCCGTGGCCGCCCACCCCGAGTTCGACTACGCGCTGGTCGCGGCGGGCGACGCCCAATACGTGCTGGCCGCCGAACTTCTGCAAAGCGTGCGCGAACTTTTCGGCTGGACCGACGCCACCGTCCTGGCCACGGCCCCGGGCTCGGCGCTCGAAGGACTCAAGGCGCGCCATCCGTTTTACGACCGGGAGTCGCCCTTCGTCCTGGCCGATTACGTGACCCTCGACGCCGGCACCGGCCTTGTCCACACCGCCCCGGGCCACGGCCGCGAGGACTATGACACGGGCCTGCGCTACGGCCTGGACGTGCTCTCGCCCATGGACGACGCCGGCCGGTTTCTGGACGTGGTGCCCTATTTTGCCGGGCTCACCGTCTGGGAGGCCAACCCCAAGGTCATCGAAAAACTCAAGGAAGTCGGCAATCTTCTGGCCGAGCGCAAGATCCGCCACTCCTATCCCCACTGCTGGCGCTGCAAGGAGCCGGTCATTTTCCGGGCCACCACCCAGTGGTTCATTTCCATGGAGGTGGGCGACCTGCGCAGCCGCGCCCTGACCGCCATCGACAACGAGGTGGAATGGATTCCCTCCTGGGGCAAGGAGCGCATCCATAATATGATCGCCGGCCGGCCGGACTGGTGCATCTCGCGCCAGCGCACCTGGGGCGTGCCTATCTTGGCCCTTATCTGCGAGTCCTGCGACACGGCCTACAACGACCCGGCCTGGATGCGCTCGGTGGCGGAGAAATTCGCCGACCATGCGCGCGGCTGCGACTACTGGTTCGAGGCGGACCTGGCCGACATCGTGCCGGCCGGGCTCACCTGCCCCCACTGCGGCGGGACCCACTGGCGCAAGGAAACCGATATCCTGGACGTCTGGTTCGACTCGGGCACGAGCTTTGCCGCGGTGCTGGAAAAGCGCCCGGAGCTGGCCTTCCCGGCCGACCTGTACCTGGAGGGCTCGGACCAGCATCGGGGCTGGTTTCACAGTTCGCTTCTGGCCTCCCTCGGCACGCGCGGCGCCCCCCCCTACCGGCAGGTGCTGACGCATGGCTACGTGGTCGACGGCGAAGGCCGCAAGATGTCCAAGTCGCTCGGCAACGGCATCGAGCCCCAGGAGATCATCGACAAGCACGGGGCGGAGATCCTGCGTCTGTGGACGGCGGCCGTGGACTACCGCGACGACATCCGCATCTCCGAGGAAATCCTCGCCCGTCTGGTCGAGGCCTACCGCCGCATCCGCAACACCTGCCGGTTCGTACTGGGCAACCTGTCCGACTTCGACCCGGCCGAAAACGACGTGGCCCCGCAGTCCATGCTGCCGCTCGACCGCTACGCCGTGGACACGGCCGCCCGGGCCCACGCCCGCATGGCCGAGGCCTACGAAGCCTACGAATTCCACAAGGTCTTCCACGCGCTGCACAACCTGTGCGTCACCGACCTTTCAGCATTTTATCTCGACATCCTGAAAGACCGGCTTTACGTCTCGGCCAAGGATAGCCGGGAGCGCCGCTCGGCCCAGGCGGCCCTGTGGCGCATCCTGCGCGTGCTTGTTCGCGACATGGCCCCGATTTTGTCCTTTACGGCCGAAGAGGTCTTTCGCCATACGCCTGTCTGCCAGCGGGGCGACGGCGTTTCGGTCTTTTCCCTGCCGCCCCTCGACACGGCCGGCTGGGAGCTCGATGCGGAGCTGCGGGAAAAGCTCGACCTGGTGGCCACGCTTCGCGGCGAGGTGACCCGGGCCATCGAGCCCAAACGCAAGGCCGGCGAAGTGGGGCATTCCCTGGAAACGGCGGTGACGCTGTACCTGCCTGAGGCCGTGGGAGCATCGGTGGCGTCGCTCGGCATGGACCTGCGCGAAGTGTTCATCGTGTCCCAGGCGACGCTGGCCCCGGCTTCCGGGGTTCCGGCCGAGGCCGTACCCTGCGAAGGCGTGGAAGGCGCGTTCGTGGGCGTGGCCCGCGCCACCGGCGAGAAATGCGCCCGTTGCTGGGTGTACGACAAACTGGGCACCGCGCCCGAGTATCCGGACCTGTGCCCGCGCTGCGCCGCGGTCATGGCGACCGAGGCCAACTGACCCATGCGCCCAAGTTTCAAGATCGCGATTCCCCTGGCCTTGCTGGTGATCGTCCTCGACCAGGCCGCCAAGCTGTGGATCGTCGGCAACATGACGCTCTACACCACCCGGCAGATCATCCCCGGGTTCTTCAACATCGTCTACGTGCTCAACCGCGGCGCGGCCTTCGGCTTTTTAAACCGCAACGACATCCAGTGGCAGACCTACTTCTTCTTCGCGGCTACCGCCCTGGCCGTGCTCATCATCTTCCATCTGCTGCGCATGGCCAAGGACGACAACAAGCTGCTCATCATCGGCCTCGGCTCGATCCTGGGCGGGGCCGTCGGCAACCTCATCGACCGCATCAAGACGGGTGAGGTCGTGGATTTCCTGGATTTCTACTATAAAACCTATCACTGGCCGGCATTCAATGTGGCCGATATCGCCATTTTTCTCGGCTCCCTGGCGTTGCTTGCGGCGTTTTACCGCATGCGCCGCCCGGCTTCCGGGAAATAACGGCCGCCACCGCCGCCCTAACATACGACAACGAGGTCCGCATGCCCGCCCTGCCCGCATTGCCGCCCATGACCACCGGCCAGATGCTTTTCGCCGTCGCCATTTTGGCCCTGGCGATCCTTCCCAATTACATCGCGATATGGCAAACTTTTCACCGCGTGTTTCCAACCCCCCTGGAGAGGATGTTCTGGTTTCTCCTGGCCATCTTCGTTCCGGTGCTCGGAGGCGTGGCCTACCTCATCTGGGGGCGCAAGCGAGGTCGCAAGCCGTCATGAAGACCCGTCATAGCAAAGGCACTATCCTGGCCGCCGCGCTGGTCGCCGCCCTTGTCGGCGGCTGCGCGCCCAAGCCCAATACCCCGGCGCCTCTCAACACGCCGGCCGACATGTGGGCGGAACTGGAGAACACCAAGGGTGAACTGCGGCGCTTAAACTCCAAGGTCGAGGAGCTCTCCCAGCAGGTGCAGGCCAACAAGAACGACCCCGAGCTGTCCGGACGCGTGGCCCGGCTGGAAGGCAACGTCAGCCGCATAGCCTCCCAACTGGCCATTGACCTGGGCCCCGCCGCCGGACCGGCCGCGGCGGCACCCCAGGCCGCCGCCACCCAGCAGCCCCAGGCGGGCTATGCCCAACAGCAACCGTCCGGTTACGAACAGCCGCAAACCGGCTATGTCCAGCAACCCCAGGCCGGCTACGCCCAACCCCAGACGGGCTACGCGCAGCAGCCGCAGGCGGGGTACGCGCAACAGCAAACCGGCTACGGCGCGCCCACCCCGGGCGGCGCGGGCCCGGATGAGGCCGAACCGACCATCCCGCCCTATACCGCCCCCGGCACCGCGGCCGCGCCGGCCGCCCAGGCGCCGGCCGTTCAGGCCCAACCGCCGGCGGTGCAGCCGCAGAGCCCGGCCGACGCCGTCTACGCCAAGGGCCTTTCCAGCTTCAACGCCCGCCAGTACCAGCAGGCGCTGGGGATTTTCCAGGAATTCGCCCGCAATTTCAAAACCAGTTCGCTGATGCCCAACGCCCTCTTCTGGACCGGCGAATGCTATTTCCAGCTCGGCGACTTCGCCAACGCGGCCCTGGCCTACCAGGAAGTCATCGAAAAATACCCCAAAAGCCCCAAACATGCCGATGCGCTGTTCAAACGCGGCGTGGCCTTCATGAAGCTCGGCAACGCCGGCGCGGCCAAATTGTCCTTCAAGGAAGTCATCGACAAATATCCCGATTCCGCCTTCGCCACCCGGGCCAAATCCATGATGCCCAAGTAGCGCCGGCCAACAAGCGACGGAACGCATGGAAACCCCTCAAGAAAAAACACTGCGGAAGATCATCTACCTGACCTTCCCCCCCGAATCCTCGAACAAGCCCGTGGTCTGCGATCTGGCCCGGATCTACGGACTGGTGTTCAACATCTCCAAGGCCCAGATCACCCCGCGCCACGAGGGCCAGATGACCATGGACATCACCGGGCCCAAGGAAGCCTTCGAGGCAGGCATGGCCTACCTCAAGGAGCATGGCGTGGGCGTGGTGCCGGCCGCCCAGCGTGTCTCCAGGGACGAGGACCGCTGCATCCACTGCGGCGTGTGCACGGCCCTTTGCCCCACCAAGGCGCTTACGCTCAACATCGAGACCCGGCTGGTGGAATTTCACGACGACACCTGCTCGGCCTGCGGCATGTGCACCAAGGTCTGCCCGGTGGCGGCCATGGAAATTTTACTGGAAAACGGCGTCATGTAGCCGGCGGGGGGATGCCTGCGTGGAAGAAAAACGGGCCTTCATGCGTATTCCCACGCGCCTGGCCGGCTATCTGCGGTCGTTGCCGGGGCCGGACGACATCCAGATCTTCCGGGAATCACCGTTTCTCGGCGGCGGCTCGGGAGCTTGCCACGATCCCCGCGATGCGGGCATGAGCGAGGCGCTGCACGCCATGCTGTGCTCGATCAACGCCAAGCTCGATATGCTGCTCTCCATGCAAAGCCGTGACGAACTCACGGCCGACTTTCCGGTGACCATGGAAATCCTTGAGATAAGCGGCGCGGGCGTGCGGTTTGTGGCCTCGCAGGAACTGGACGTGGACCAGTATGTGGAGGCGGTCATCGTGCTGGCGCGGTTTCCGCTCCGCATGGCCGGCGCCGTGGGGCGCATCCTGCGCCATGAGGATGACCTGGACGGCCGCGTCGTTTACGCCCTCGATTTCACACGCATCCGGGAACGGGATCTGGAAAGCATCGTACAATTTGTCTTCCAAAGCCAGCGCGACGACCTGCGCGGAAAGAAATGGGACTAACGCCGCATGATCAATGATGAAGAACTTCTCGAACGCATGCTGGACAGGCTTCTCACCGAGGTCGTCCCGGACCTGCGCCGCAGCATCAGCGCCAGCATTGAAAAGGAAGTCGCCAAGACCCTGTCCCGTTCGCTTTTGGAAAGCGAGTTCCATCAGCGCTTAAACGAGGAAATGCGTCAGGGACTCCAGGATATCTACAAGGAGATCAACCAGGCGGCCAAGACCGAAGGCGAAGCCCATGCCGACGACCGCCAGCAGGCCGACCAACTGTTCCAGGAAGCGGCCCAGCAGCTCGACAAAATCCTCGAGACCACGGAAACCGCCACCACCGAGATCATGGACATCGTGGAAAAGCACCTGGACCTGCAAGCCGACGCGGCCGGACTCCTCGCGGCCATGCAAAACGGTGTGGCCGACCCCGAGGCCGTGGAAAAGCTGCGCGCGGGCAACGCCGCCCTCGGCGAAGACCTCATGCGCATCATGACCACCCTGAGCTTCCAGGACCTCACCGGCCAGCGCATCAAACGCATCATCACCGCCATCAAAAAGGTCGAACAGATCGTGCTCGACCTCTACCTGTCCACCGGCATCCAGCTCAAGGCCCGGGCCGAAGCCCCGGACAAGACCATCTCCGAACTCCAGGCCGAGGCCAAACAAAAGGTTTCCGAACTCAAAGGCCCCCAGACCAAGGTCCAACAAGGCGCGGTGGACGACCTCCTCGCCCAGCTTGGGCTCGATTAGGAAGGAGGAGAAAGAAAGCGATGCGAGAGGGGAAACCCTTTAAAAAGGGCAGTAGCCCCTCTCGCGCTCTCCCCTTCCTCAATTTTTCGACGTTACGGGAGCAACGCCGATAACATCCCCTCACCATTAAAAATCTTTGGAAAGGGGGTCCGGGGGGAAACTTTTCTATAGAAAAGTTTCCCCCCGGTTCCATTTTATCCCCCTACTCCGTCGCGTGATGGTGGTGGGCCTGGTTGCCGAGGGGGTGACCGTGGACGTGGCGGTGGATGATGAAGTGCGGATCATGCACGAGCCTGCCCGCCTCGATGGTATAGAAGGTATCGGTCACGTCGAACAGGAAATCCCAGTCGTGGGAAATGACGATCAGCGGCTTGCCCAGGCGTTTGAGGATATCCGCAATGCGCTCCCGCGTCCCCGGATCGAGGCCGTTGGTCGGCTCGTCCAGTAACAGCGCCTGGGGCTCCATGGCCAGCACCCCGGCCAGGGACACAAGCTTTTTCTCCCCGCCCGAAAGCCGGTGCGACAGCCGTTCGCCGAAACCGGCCAAGCCCAGCATGTCCAGGGTACGTTCGGACGCCTCCCGGGCGCGCGCCGGCGAGAGCCCGCAATTGAGCGGTCCGAAGGCCACGTCGTCGAGCACGGTCGGGTAGATGATCTGGTCGTCGGCGTTTTGCAACAGAAGCCCGATGCCCCGCCGCACGGCCCGGAAATCCTTTTCCGTGGCGGCAACGGCCCCCCTGTAGTGCACCTCGCCGGCATCGGGCCGGACCAGCCCCATCATCACGTGCAACAGCGTGGTCTTGCCCGAGCCGTTCGGCCCGAAAAGCCCGATGCGCTCCCCGGTCGAAAACGTAAAATCGACATCGGCCAGCACCGGACGGTCGCTGCCGGGATAGGCGTAGCCCACCCCGGAAAGGCGCAGCAACGGCTCATCAGACATATCCCCTCCGCAAAACGAAATCGAGCGCGCCGGCCGCCGCGGATACGGCCAGACACAGGCTCAGGAAAACCTTATCGCCGCGCCGCGCCGCAAACCGGTCCAGGCTGGGGAATTCGCCGTGGAACCCGCGCAGCAGCATGGCTTGGTAGACCCGCTGGGAGCGGTCGAAGCTGCGCACCAGCACCATGGCGACCAGGGCGGCATAGGTACGGTAGGTACGCGCGTCCGTGGCCGGGACAAAGCCCCGCAGTCTCGCCGCCGTGGCCAGCCGGGCGTACTCCTCGGCGATGACGTGCAGGTAACGGTAGGTGAAAAGAAAGAGAAAGGAAAATTTGGCCGGCACGTGAAGCGCCGTCATGGCCCGCCCCAGGGCCGGCACCGGGATGGTGGCGACAAGGGATACGATGCAAAAAAAGATGGCGTTGGTCTTGACCGTGATGACGGACGCCAGGGCCACGCCCTCCCGGGTCGCCGTCAAGCCGAAAAGCCGCCAGCCAGCCTCTCCCGGCGCGGTAAAGGGCAGCACGAACCACAAGAAAAGCACAAAGGCGTTGACCGCGACAAACCGGCCCCAGACCACCCGCCAGGACGGCCGGGCGGCAATGGTCAAGAAAAGCCCGCAGACAAGCACCAGCCCGGCGGGGGCCGGTGTTGCGGCCAGGGCGGCGACCACGGACAGGGCCAGACAGGCCACGAGCTTGAAACGGGGGTCCAGGGAGTGGATGGGCGAAGTTCCCCGGGCGAGCGGTTCGTCGATCATGCGCCCCGTCCGCCCTTGCGGCAGCGGACATAGGCCAGAAGCCCGGCAATGCCGACCAGCCAGCCGATGCCCCCGGCGATCCCGGCCAGGCCCGGACCTTTTTCCTCCTGATCCAACAGCATCTTGCGGATGGGCGCGATCTTGACTTCCACGGCCTGTTCGACCACGGCCCGCAAGGCGGCCTGGTCCATGGGCACGGCCACGGCCGGAGCGGTCGAGGCAGGCGCGGCGGCTGTCGCGGCCGGCGTGGCGGTGGGCATGGACACGGCCGATGTCGGAACGGCGGGAGCGGCCGGAGCGGCGGACAGGTATTCCTCGGCCTTGACGGTCGTATTGTTCTGGTGCCCCTCGCCGGCATCGAGATGGATGGCGATCTCAGTCTTGTCCTTGCGAGCGGCCTCGGGCACGGGGAAGACGAAATTGCCCTTGTCGTCCGTCTTGCCGGTCAGGTAGACCTGCCCGGTGACGGCGTTTTTGACGGTGATCTCCCCGAAGCGCACCCGGTCGGAGCGGCTGTAGCTGCACTCCACATGCACATCGTTGCCCTCGACATAGGCGAACACATTGACCCTGTGGGCCAACGCCGGGGCGGCCGCACCCAGGCAAAGCGCCAAGGCTATAATGAGAATCTGCCTATATTTCATAAAGATAATCCCTTATGCGAGTGGGGAACCCCTTTGAAAAGGACAGTAGCCCTCTCGATCTCTCCCCTTCCCCAATTTTCCAATATTACTTGGGCAGCACCGCCCACATCCCGTCACCGTCAAAAGTCTTGGGAAGGGGGGCCTGGGGGGAAACCTTTCTACAGAAAGGTTTCCCCCCAGTTCTTCCCCAACTTACCCAGCCAGACGGATGGCCAGCATCTCGGGGCGCACCTTGGCCAGGAAGGCCACGGCCATGGCCGTCAGTACCCCTTCGATGAGCATGATGGGGATATGGGCGAGCAGAATCACCTTGGCCGTGCCGATAAACGCCTCGCCGGAAAGAGCCAGCGCGCCGGCGGTCAGGCAGCCGGCAAAAAGTACCGCGAAGAAGCCGCAGCAAAAGGCCCCCACCGCCCGCTTGGTGCCTCCGGCCCGCAGAAGCGGCCCAAAAAGCAGGAAACAGGCCACGGTCGGCAGCGCCATGTCGCAGGTGTTGACGCCAAGCACCACCAGCCCGCCGAACTGAAACAGCACGGCTTGCAAAAGGAGCGCCACACAGATGGCCGGAAAGGCGGCATAGCCGAGAATCGCGCCGATCAGGCCGTTTAGGATCAGGTGGACGCTGACCGGTCCGATGGGCACATGGATGAGCGATGCAACGAAAAAAGCGGCCGAAAGAATAGCCACGGTCATCAGCTTGTCGTAGTCCAGACGCTTGAGGCCCACAGCCATGCCCACGGCCGTGATCGTCCAGCCGCCGGCCAGCACCGGCCCGGAAAGCACCCCTTCGGAAATATGCATGCTGCCTGCCTGTCGCGCCAGCGCGCGCACGGTTATGGGAGACGCGGCCGAGACGGTCCCGGCCGGGCTCCCGGATCGTCAAGCGAAAATCCCTCGAACGAGTCGCAAGGCCTTACTTCTTCTTGTGCTTGGGATCAACGAACTTGGCCCACATGACAGCCCCACGCTCCACCTTCTTGGCCACGCCGTCCTTTTCGATGGTCTGCGGGGCGTCTGTCAGGGCGGCGAATCCCCACCAGCCGGCAAAGGGCACGGCATAGGTGAAAACGCCGTTGGCGTCGGTCTTGACCACCTGGGTCACCAGATATTCGTTGGGGGCCGTATAGGCCTTGTCCTTGTTATAGTATTCCACTTCCACGTCCACCCCGGGAACCGGCTTCCCGTCCACGAGCACCTTGCCCGTAAAGACGTTGCTGACATAATTGCCGAAAGGACGCGAGAGCGGAATGATCTCGGCCGGCAGCCCCACGGGCTCGTCCCAGCCGTCTTCCTCGCCGAAGGCCGGCACCACGACCTTGGTCAGATGCTCGATGTACTTATCCTCGGCCGGCTCGAAATAGGGTTCGGGCACCACGTAGAAAATCCCCACGCCCGGCCGCTTGAAGGTATATTCGGACTTCCAGGCGTCATGGTCCATGACCTTGGTGGGCTTGAGCGTCGCCAGCAGATCGGTCTTCTTGCCGCCGTCCACAACGCCGAAGGCCTTGGGCTTGGCCATGTTCATGCCGTTTCCCTCCATGGGATGGGAAAAGGACACGACCAGATCCACCTTGGCTTTTTCCTTGCTCGTAACCACATCCTGGGACGGGATGACCATGCCGAAATGGGCCAGGGCCGGTGCGGCCGTCAGCACCACCGCCGCCAGCGCGACAAGAACACGGGAAATGGATACCATGGAGCCTCCTTTTTTATGGAAGATTGCCAATACATAGTAAGAACAAAAAAATCATAACACGCAGCAAGAACGCATGGCAACCATTGGCATACGGGAATTGTCGGGAAGGGGTACCCTCAGAAGGTGAACGCCAGGGACAGCGCGCAGTCGGTCTGCGCGGCGGGGCGCAACTCCGCCGCCAGCCGCAGACGGGACAGGGGCCGAAACGTCACGGCCAGATAGGGCGCGACAAGGCTTTGGGGTTCGTAGCCATATTGGCCGGGCCGAGCATTGAGCGCCAGGATGGCGGCCAGGGCCGTCCCCGTGGCCCCGCTGGGATCGATGTGGTGGGTGAGGCGCTTGTCCAGACGAAACGCGGTGAGCGCCGCCCCGGCGGCCACAGCCACTTTGCCCCAATCGTAGCCCAGGGCCAGCGTGGCCTCGTGGCTATGCCAGGAGAAGGCCGCGTCGCGCTGGGACGGCGGCGTGCCCGTGCCCGAGGAACTGGCCACGTCCTCACGGGCCTCGGGAGCGTTGGCGATAAAAAGCTCGTAGCGGGCCAGCAGAAATGCGCCATACCCAGGTTCCCGGCGCAGGATCAGCCTGACGGAGGGCCCCCAGAGCAGGGCCGGATGCGTTTCCCAGGCTTCATAGAAGCCGATACCGACGTTCTTGGCCTCGAAACGGCCGACGGAGGTGCCCAGGTGAAAGCCCGGGGCGAACACCACGTGGCGCGTGTCCGCCAGACGCCAGGAAAGCGCGACATAGGCCCGCGTCTCGGACCAGTTGCGGGTCCAGCCGCCGTGTTCCGGCAGGATGCCGGCGGAGGGGTTGGAGCAGCGGGGTTCGTTTACGTCCCGATAGCCCAGGCTGCGGTAGACGGCGGCGATTTCCAGGCGTTTGCCGGCAACGGCGGAACAGGCCATAACAGCGACAAGCCCCCAGACGAGGGCTGCTGCCGCCAGGATGTGCCTTCCCGCCGCGGTCATGGCCGCCGTCAGGAGCCGGGCCGGGTACGCGTTCCGTTTGCCACTGGAGAGCCGGTCACGTCGGATCTGCCGTTCTTCCCTCCCTGGGTTTCGTCCGGGGCGACACCGGGGAAAAATGCCGTTTCCATCGGCGCAGTCGGGAGATAGCGCGCAAACCAGTCGCGATTGCGGACCATGAGATCACGGATCAACGAAGGCTCGGTCACGTCATGGCCGCTTCGGGGATAGGCGGCCAGCTTGGTGGGCACACCCAGGCGCGACAGGGCGGTGTAGAGCTCGAGGGACTGGGTGAACGGCACCCGCTCGTCGGCCACGCCGTGCTGAAAGAGCGTCGGCGTTTTGATGGAGGCGGCGTACTTGAGCGGCGAATGGTCGAAAAGCGTCTGGAACCGTTCATAGGCCTCGCCACCGAAATACAATGGGATGAAATCGGGCAGGTCCATGCTGCCGGATTGGCTGACCAGATCGGTGATGCCCGCGCCGATGGAGGCGGCGGCGAAACGGTCGGTGTGGCCGATGGCCCAGGCGGTCAGGAAGCCGCCGTAGCTCCAGCCCATGACGCCCATGCGTTTGGGATCGGCCAACTTGCGCGCGACCAGGGCGTCGAGCCCGCTTTGCAGGTCGGCGAAGTCGACCCCGCCCCAATCACCCTTGATGGCCATGCGAAAGGCCGGCCCGTAGCCGTCCGAGCCTCGGACATTGGGCTGGAAAAGGGCGTAGCCGCGCTCGCTGAAAACCGCCAGCGGGTAATAGTTGAGCGCCCCCAGATACTGCCGGTCGGCGGCCACGGCCGGCCCGCCGTGAAGCTCGACCAGAAGGGGCGGCGGCCCGGAGACGGGAGTGGCGGGATAAGTGTAGAGGCCCTCGAGGACGGTGCCGTCGGAAGCCTTCCAACGCACCACCTGGGTTTTGCCCAGGCGGTAGCCGGCAAACTCCCGGTTTACCGCGGACACGGCTTTTGGCGCGAACCGGCCGGCCGGGGTCAGGTAGGCCTCCGGGGGCAGGTCGCTGTCGACCAGCACCATGCCCAGGGTATTGCCCGAGGCGGAAACGGCGGCCTGGGACACCATGCGGGGGGTATCGGACACGACGCGCGGCGCGCCGCCGGAAAAAGGCAGGGCCAGAATCACCGCACCCGTGCCCTCGACCTCGCGCACATAGACCGCGCCGCCGCCCGCCGACCAGCCGATCATTTCCGGGCGGGCATTGGGCGTTGCCGCCAGTTCCCGGGCCGGGCCGCCGGTCGTGGGGACAACCATGACCCGGGCGGCGCTGTAATAAAACCCCGGCGCGCTGGTCGCCACGTAGGCCAGCCATTTGCCGTCCGGAGAAAAGCTCGGACCCGCCTCCGAAGCGGCGGTCGCGGCCACGGGCACGACGCGCCCGGTTTGCACGTCCACCATGGCGATGTCGGTCTGGGCCGCGTCCTGGGGCTGGGCCCGGCCGGAAACGGTATTGCCGCGACGGCCGCGCGGCGGCGCGTCGGGAGCAACCGTCTCGAAAGCGATGTGGCGGCCATCCGGGGAAAAGACGAATCCCCCCACGTCCCGATCGGTCACGAGTCCCCGAAGCGTCCCCTGCCCGGAAAGCGGCAGCAGATACAGCCCCGCTGCGCCGCCCTCCTCGTCCAGGACGTCCACATCCGCGTCGCAACCGGTTTCCCGACCACCGGAAGCGCCGCCCATGACCATGGTCATGGCCAGTCCCTTCCCGTTCGGAGCAAAGGCCAGATCAAGCACATCGCCCCGGCCGTGGGTAAGACGGTGGGCGTGGCCGGTTGTCAGGGGCAGGAGCACGGCATCGGTCGTATCGTCGGTCTGGACAAGATAGGCAAGACGTGAGCCGTCCGGGGAAAAGGTCGGCTTTTCGCAGACCTCCCGTTCCGGCGTGACGGGGCGCGCCAGGGCCTTGGCCGCGTCGGCCAGGTACACACGCGAGCGCAAATCGCCGCCCTGCCCGTCCAAGACGGCCCGGGTGACGGTGAAGGCCGCGCGCTTGCCGTCGGCGGACAGGCGCAGGTCATCGATCATGGCCACCCGCAGCATGTCGTCGATGGTGAAAGCCTTTTCGGAGCAGATAGCGGGCGCGGCGCAGGCACAAAGGAAGGCCACGGCCGCCAGCACGGCACGGAGACGAAATCGGAAAGCGGCAGGCATCGGTTCGAACTCACCTCGCTTGGGCGATGGCGCACTGTACGGTGTGCCGGGATGGGGGTCAAACCGGAAAAAAAAGCCCCCCTGCAGGGGGGCTTATGGTGCCATCGGAATCCGTGCGCACCCGGTTCGGGGAAAAGGCCCGAAACTCAGATGCGGATACCCGCTTCCGGCGGCCGTCGGGACAGCCAGAGGTCAAACAGATAGCGGGTAAAAAAGATCGCGGTGAACATGGACGCCACGGTCCCCAGGATCAAGGTCACGGCAAAGCCCCGGATGGGACCGGTACCGAACTGGTAGAGCACCATGGCCGCGATGATCGTGGTCACGTTGGCGTCGAAGATGGTGAGTGTGGCCCGGTCGTAGCCGGTGTCCACGGCCTTGCGGGCCGAAAGCCCCAGGCGCAGTTCCTCGCGTATTCGCTCGAAGATGATGACGTTGGCGTCAACGGCCATGCCGATAGTCAGGATGATGCCGGCAATACCAGGCAGGGTCAGGGTGGCCCCGAACCCGGCCAGACCGGCCAAAATGAGCACGAGGTTGAAAACGAGGGCCAGATCGGCCACAAACCCGGCCAGACCGTAGTAGAGGACCATGAAGCCGACGACGATGACGCCGCCGATCAGGGCCGAATAGATGCCCTGCTCGATGGATTCCTGCCCCAAGGAGGGGCCGACGCTGCGCTGTTCCAGGATGCTGACCGGGGCGGGCAACGCGCCGGCGCGCAGCACGATGGCCAGGTCGCGGGCTTCCTCGGTGCTGAAGTGGCCGGTGATGCTGGCCCGGCCGCCGCTGATTTTCTCCTGGATGGTCGGCGCGGAATAGACCTTGCCGTCAAGGACGATGGCCAGGCGTTTTTTAACGTTCTCGCCGGTGACGCGCTCGAACTGGCGCGCCCCCCCCGGAGTAAACGACAAGGCGACGTAGGCCTGGTTGTTGCTGTCGAAATTGGCCCGGGCGTCGGAAATATGCTCGCCGGTCATGACCGCATCGGAACGCAGGGCAATGGGGCGCTCGAGATAGGAGCCGTCGGGGTTGCGGTGGCGCAGAACGGAAAGCTCCTCGCCCGGAGGCAGGATGCCCTTCTGGGCCTTGTCCAGGTCCGCGTTGTCGTCCACGACCTTGAATTCCAGGTGCGCGGTCTTGCCGATGAGCTTGATGGCCCGCTCGGGATCGTGCAGGCCCGGCAGCTGGATCTGGATGCGGTTGTCCGACTGTTTGCGGATGTCGGGCTCGGACACGCCGAATTCGTCGATGCGGTTGCGGATGGTCTTGACGGCCTGATCAACGGTCATGCGGGTCAGCTCGGACGCGTAGCGCGGGGTGAAGGACAGCTTGTAGGTAAACTTGCCGTCCGGGCCGCTTTCCACGTTGTCGACGACCAGCACGTTGAAATGGTTGGCAAGCATCTCGTCAAAGGCCTGCCGCTTGTCGCCCGAAGCCAGGACGAGCTGGAGGCGTTTCCCGTCGGCCGTGGTCTGGGGGCGCAGCACGGCGATGCCGTCGTCCTTGGCCTGGTCGCGCACGTCCCGGCCCATTTGGACCAGGGAGTTGGTCAGGGCCTTGTCCACGTCCACGCCAAGGGTGAGATGGATGCCGCCCTTGAGGTCGAGGCCGAGGTTTATCACGTCATCAGGCAAAAACTTGCCAAGGAAAGACTGTTTGACCGTGCCGATGGACGGCAGCATGTAAATCAGGCCCAAAAAGGCCACAAGACTGATGACGGCCAGCCGCCAACGCATATTTCCAGACATGGGCGAGGCTCTCCTTGGGAGGCTTACGCTTCGGGGAAACACTCAAGGCGAAGGGTTGCCGGCCAGCAGCCCTTCGCCGTGCGCGCCGGGAAGAAAAAGCACCCGGCGCCGTCAAAAACGCTATTCCTTGGCCTTGCCCTTCGCTTCGGCCTTGGTGGGAGCGGCCTGGGGCTCGCCGGGACCGGAGACAAAGCTGCGGTTGATCTCGATGGTGAGATCCTTGGCGATCTCCACGGTCAGCTTGTCGCCGTGGACTTCCATGATGCGGCCGTAGATGCCACCGCCGGTCAGGATATAATCCCCACGGCCGAGATTGGCGAGGTAGGCGCGGTGCTGCTTGGCCTTTTTCTGCTGCGGACGGATCAGCAGAAAATAGAAGATGGCAAACATAATGATCAGCGGCAAAAATGCGGTGATGGGATTGGCCCCCCCCTCGCCGCCGCCGGCGGGGGCGGCGCCCATGGCATGCGCCAAGCTCGGAAAAAGCATGCTGCCTCCAGATAGGTTATTGGCCCGAATCGTGCGCGCAAGTGCGGACATCCGCGTCCGGCGCGGCATCGGGCAAGGGCTGTCGCGGAAAAATGGATGGTCTAAAAATGCCGCCGCGTCAAGGTTTATCCGTCCATGAGCTCTTCCGGCCGGTCCCGGCCGTCGGCCAGGGGGTACATTCCCGGGCCGGAGAAAATCCCAGACCAAAGGCCTGCCGGGCATCGGCCAGGGCCACCCGGTTGCGGCGGCTGATGCGCCCGGCGTCGGGACAGCCAGGGGCATGAAACCGGTGCGAGGCGGCATTGCCCGCATACCCGCCCGCAGGCGACGGCAGGCGCAGGATGCGCGGCCAAAAGCCCCTGCCCTGCTCCATGGCCCGCCGTTGGGCCGCCAGGAGGCGATGCACCAACGAATCGGGCAAATCCGGATACCAGAAGAAAAAGGCCGCCCCCGCCGCAAGCATCCGCTCGGCTACGGACGCGCCGTCCGGCAGAACCAGCTCGCCGAGAGCCCGGCCAAAACGGTCCCTACCCCGTCCAACCGGCTCGAAGCGCAAGGCGACGCCCCGGGTCAGGCTGGCGAGCTCCCGCCGGGACGCGGCGGCGTAATACTGGGCCGGGGCCTCGCCATGGGCGGTCTCCGGGGCGTCGATGCCGGCCAGGCGCACCCTGCGGCCGTCGGTCAGCCGCACCGTGTCTCCGTCGAAGACCCGGGCCACGGACACGACATCCCGGGCCGCGCCCAGCCGGGGCACAAGCAGCAACAACGCCAGGGCACAGACCGACGCGAGAAGCGGCCACGCCCCGCGCCGTACCGCCCGATCGCCCCGCGGCGACGGCAAAACGACCAACGAAAATGTAAACCGGCCGCCGCACAAGCCGCGACAGCCGGTTATTGCAAACGATGTTCGCGGCACGCTACTTGATTGCGCCGGGAACGAAGCCGATCTTGTCGATAGCGTCCTTGATGGCGGCGTCGGAGGCCTCGCCGTCAAAGGTGGCCTGGCCCTTTTCCAGATCGACCGACACGTTGGACAGGCCCGGCAGTTCGGACAGGGTCTTGGTCACGGACGCGACACACTTCGGACAGTGCATGCCGCCGACTTCCACGGTTTTCATGCGACCTCCTCGGACTGGTCGGCGATGTAGGCCATGGCCTCCCCGAAATCCAGGGTTCCGGTATAGATGGCCCGGCCGGTGATCACGCCTTGAAGCCCTTTTTTGGAATACGGGAAAAGCATTTTGACATCGCCCAGGGTGGCCACGCCGCCAGCCACGAGCACGGGCAGATCGGTGAGGTCGAGCAGGCGCTCAAGCGCCTCCAGGTTGACGCCGGTCTGCATGCCGTCGCGGCTGATGTCGGTGTAGACGACAAAAGCCGCACCCTGCGCGGCCAGACGCGGCACGACCTCCTCGACGGTAAGTCCCGCGTCCTCGACCCAGCCCTTGACCTTGAGCCGGCCGTTCACGGCGTCGAGGGACACGCCGACGCGGCCCGGATGGGCGGCGCAGATGGCGGCGAAGGCGTCGGGCTCGGCCAGGGCCAGGGTGCCGATGATAAGCCGCCGCACGCCGGCGTCCAGATAGGCGGCGGCGACCTGGGCGTCGCGGATGCCGCCCCCGAGCTGGACCGGGATGGAAAGCCCGGAGCAGATGCGGGAAATCAACTCGAAATTGCGCGGCTTGCCGCTAAAGGCCCCATCCAGGTCGATCAAATGCAGCCACAGCGCCCCGAGTCCCTCCCAATGCCGGGCCATAGCCTCGGGATCGGGAGAAAACACGGTCACTTCGTCGGCCAGGCCCTGCTTGAGGCGCACGCACTGGCCGTCCTTGATATCGACGGCCGGGAACAGGATCACAGGCCAAGCTCCTTGATCCCCTGCTTGAGCCCTTCCTGGGCCAGCTCCATGGCCGAGAGCCAGCGGCCGTTTCGGGACACGAACTTTTTGGCTTCCAGGATGTTGGAGGCCAGCGTCTGCTGGGTTTCGTTGAAATGGAAGGTTTTGACGATGCCGCCGGTGCGCACGTTGACGAGGGTCAGGCTCAGGTTCACGCTGGCGGGCTTGGTGGCGCCGATCTCGGAACCCTCACGCGCGTTCCAGTCGATGACCAGGGGCACGAGCACGAAGTCCGCGCCGGCGCATTTGCCGATGTTCTGCCAGTAACGCATGGTGGCCAGCCGGCCGGTCTCGTTGCCGCGCTGCGCGGAACGGGCGCAGGTGTAGGCCATCTTGGACGGAACGAAATGCTGGCTCGAGCCGGCCAGGTCATTGTCCAGGGCGGCGTCGAGCTGGACCGGGACAGCCTCGGGCACGGACCGCATGGACGGCAAATAGCCCGTGGGCAGATCGGCGTCGGTGGCCGGGATGACAAACGGGGCAACGACAAAGGTCTTGTTCAGAAAAGCCACGGCCGAAGTGGCGGCGTCGCCAGGGGTCGGGGCCTTGGCCATCGGCGCGGTGCGACGCACGCATCCTGCCGACAGGGAGAACACGGCCGCAAACACGACAACGAGATAGGCCAACGATTTATTTCGCATCAGTCCAGGCTCCCCTTGGTGCTCGGCACCCTGGTTCCATCGGCGGTCGTCGCCCGGCGCAGGGCCAGTCCCAACGCCTTGAAGGCCGCCTCCACCAGATGATGGCCGTTTTGTCCGTATTCGTAATGGATATGCAGGTTGGCGCGAATCGTAAAGGCCAGGGATTTGAAAAATTCCCGCCACAGATCCCGTTCCTCGCCCGCGATCACCGGCGGCAACGCGTCGCCCCCCCGGTAAACGAGATAAGGCCGGCCGGACAGGTCGACCACCACTTCGCAAAGCGCCTCGTCCATGGGCACCTTGGCCACGCCCACCCGGGCGATGCCGACCCGGTCGCCAAGGGCCAGGCGCATGGCCTCGCCCAGGCAAATGGCCACGTCCTCCAGGGAATGGTGGGCATCCACCTCCAGATCGCCCCGGCAGGAAACCATGAGGTCGAAGCGACCCCAGAAACTCAAAAGCGACAACATGTGGTCGGCGAACCCGACCCCGGTATCGACCGAGGCCGTCCCCGTCCCATCGAGGTCGATGCGGACGGAAACCTTGGTTTCGCCGGTCTCCCGGACAAATTCGCCGAAACGTTCCCCCATGGCGTTCCCCGACCGCCTAGGCGGTCGGAGCCTCCTTTCCCGGGGCCTGGGCCTCGGCCTGTTTCGTCGCGGCCTGGGCCGGTTTGGCTTCGGCGTCGACCGGCGTGGCGTTCGCGGCGGCGGCCGCCTCGGCCGCATCTTCGGCCGGCTTTTCCGGATACAGTTCCTTCTGGGCCTCGCTCTGGCGCTTTTCACGCTCGGCCCGATCCACTTCGGCCTCGAAGGTGGATTTGACGTCGTTGCTCATACGCCGGAATTCGGCCATGCCCTTGCCGAGCGTGCGCATGAGGTCGGGCAGCTTGGAAGGACCGATGACAATAAGGGCCACGATCAGGATGACCACAAGCTCCGTGGAACCGATGCCGAACATAAAGTCACTCTTTTCGCCGGCCCGGGCCGACGGGATTGCAGGTCTCGACGGTTATTCCCATTCGATGGTGCTTGGCGGCTTGGACGACACGTCGAAGACCACGCGATTGACACCCTTGACCTCGTTGATGATCCGGTTGGACATGGAGGCCAAGAGCTCCGAGGGCAGCCGGGACCAGTCCGCCGTCATGGCGTCGAGACTGTCCACGACCCGGATGGCGGCCACGTTTTCATAGGTGCGCCCATCGCCCATGACCCCGACGGTTTTGAGCGGCAGCAAAACGGCGAACCCCTGCCAGACCTTGCGGTACCAGCCCGAGGCGGCCAGTTCGCTTTGGACGATCTTATCCGTTCGGCGCAAAATCTCAAGCCGTTCCTCGGTCACCTCGCCGATGATGCGGATGGCGAGCCCCGGTCCGGGGAAGGGATGGCGCCAGATGATGAAGTCGGGCAGACCAAGCTCCGCTGCCACCTTGCGCACCTCGTCCTTGAAAAGCTCGCGCAAGGGCTCGATCAGCGTGAGCTTCATGTGCTCGGGCAGTCCCCCCACGTTGTGGTGGCTTTTGATGACCGCCGAGGGCCCCCGGAAGGACACGGACTCGATGACGTCAGGATAAAGCGTCCCCTGGGCCAGATACTTGACCTTGGGGAGCTTGGCCGCCTCGGCCTCGAACACCTCGATGAAGGTCGTGCCGATGATCTTGCGTTTTTTTTCGGGGTCGGTCACGCCGGCCAGCCGATCGAGAAAGAGCTTGGCGGCCTTGACGTAATACAGGTTGAGGTCGAAGTGCTCACGCAGGTAGGCGGCCACCTCCTCGCCCTCGCCCAGGCGCAAAAGTCCATTGTCCACAAAGATGCAATGGAGCTTTTTGCCGATGGCCTTGTGCAGCATGACCGCGACCACGGTGGAGTCCACGCCGCCGGACAGGGCGCAGACGACCTCGTCGTCGCCGACCTGCTTTTTGAGCGCCGCCATCTCCGTTTCCACGAAGGACGCCATGGTCCAGCCCGGGGTCAGCCCGGCAATGCTGAAAAGGAAGTTGTGCAGGATGCGTTCGCCGTCGTCGGTGTGGGCCACCTCGGGGTGGAACTGCAAGGCGTACATGCGCCGTTTAACGTTGGCCAAAGCGGCGATATCCACGTTTTTGGTGCGCCCGGCCACGACAAAGCCGTCCGGCGGCGCGATCACCTTGTCGCCATGGGACATCCAGACCGTGTGGCCGGCTTTGGCGTCGAGTCCGGCGAAAAGCGGCACGTCGGCCAGGACGGAAAGCTCGGCCCGGCCGTATTCGCGGTCGGTGGAGGCGGCCACCGCCCCGCCCGGCTGGCTATGGGCCAGAAGCTGCATGCCGTAGCAGATGCAAAGCGTCGGCAGGTTCAAGTCAAAGACGGCCGGATCGAACGGCGGGGCGTCGGCGTCGGTGACGCTCGACGGGCCGCCGGACAGGATAAGGGCCGACGGGGCCATGGCCGCGACGTCCTTGGCGGTTACGGTGCAGGGATGAATTTCCGAATACACGCCGGCCTCGCGCACGCGACGGGCGATCAGCTGGGTGTACTGGGACCCGAAGTCCAGGATGACGACTTTATCGGGAGCTGCCATTTAGTAGGTCTCCACGCGATAGTTGGGGGCTTCCTTGGTGATGATGACGTCGTGGACATGGCTTTCGCGCAGGCCCGCCGGCGAAATGCGCACGAATTGCGCCTTCTGCTGCAAATCCTCGACAGTGGCGCAGCCGCAGTAGCCCATGCCGGAGCGCAGGCCGCCGACGAGCTGGTAGAGGCTTTCGGTGACCGGGCCCTTGAACGGCACCCGGCCGACGATGCCCTCGGGCACGAGCTTTTTGGACTTCTCCTGGAAGTAGCGGTCCGAACTGCCCTCGCGCATGGCGTCGATGGAGCCCATGCCGCGATAGATTTTGTAGGTGCGGCCCTGGTAGAGCACGGTTTCGCCCGGGCTCTCCTCGGTGCCGGCGAAAAGCCCGCCCATCATGACCGTGTCGCCGCCGGCAGCCAGGGCCTTGACGATGTCGCCGGAAAACTTGACGCCGCCGTCGGCCACCAGCCGCTTGCCGGCCTCGCGGCAGGCCCGGGAGGCCTCCATGATGGCCGTGACCTGGGGTACGCCCACGCCCGCGACAACCCGGGTGGTGCAGATCGAACCCGGCCCGATGCCGACTTTGACCGCGTCGGCCCCGGCCGCGATCAGCGCCTTGGCCCCTTCGTAGGTGCCGACGTTGCCGGCGATGAGCTGGCAGCCCGGGTGGTTGCTTTTGATGGCGCGGACAGCCTCGAGGATGTTCTTGGAATGGCCGTGGGCGGAATCGAGGACCAGGAAGTCGGCCCCGGCCGTCAGCAGGGAGTCGGCCCGCTCGTCGCGGTCGGACCCGACGCCGATGGCCGCTCCCACGCGCAGGCGGCCGTGCTCGTCCTTGCAGGAATTGGGGTATTTGCGGATCTTCTCGATGTCCTTGATGGTAATAAGCCCACGCAGTTTGTTGTTTTCGTCGACAACCAGCAGCTTCTCGATGCGGTTGGCGTGCAGGTGGGCCTTGGCTTCCTCGAGGGTGGTGCCCACGGGCACGGTCTTGAGGTTCTCCTTGGTCATCACGTCGCCGACCTTGGTCACGGAGTCCTTGACGAAGCGCACGTCGCGGTTGGTGACGATGCCGACCAGCATGTCGCCGTCGACCACGGGCAGGCCGGAAATGCTGTACTCGCTCATGACCACCAGCGCCTGCTCCACGGTCATGTCGGGCGGCACGGTGATGGGGGAGATGATCATGCCGGATTCGGATTTCTTGACCTTCTCCACCTCGAGCCGTTGCTCGGCAATGGTCATGTTCTTGTGCACCACCCCCACCCCGCCGCTGCGGGCCAGGGAGATGGCCATGCGCGATTCGGTGACGGTGTCCATGGCGGCGCTGACAAGGGGGATGTTGAGCCTGATTTCGGGCGTCAGCCACGACGAGACGTCGGCCTCGTCCGGCAGGACTTCGGAATAGCTCGGCAATAAAAGCACGTCGTCGAACGTGAGCCCGGTCTCGATGATCTTTTCCATAGGGGAATTCTCCTGGTTGTCGGGGCGCGTCTAGTCCAGACCGAGATAGGCCGAGCGCACCTTGGGATCGTTTAACAGATCCCGGGCCTGGCCCTCCAAGGTCAGACGCCCGGTTTCGAGGACGTAGCCCCGGTGGGCGATCTGCAAGGCCATCTGGGCGTTTTGTTCCACAAGCAGGACCGTGACGCCATCCCTATTTATCTGCTGGATAATCTCGAAAATATTTTCAACCACCAGCGGCGCGAGCCCAAGGGAGGGCTCGTCGAGCAGCAGCAGCTTGGGCCGGGCCAGAAGCGCCCGGCCAATGGCCAGCATCTGCTGTTCGCCGCCGGAAAGCGTGCCGCCCATCTGGGGGCGCCGTTCCTTGAGCACCGGAAAGAGGTCGTAGACCTTTTCCTCGTCGGCCTTGAGCCCGGCCTTGTCCCGGCGCAGATACCCGCCCATGAGCAGGTTCTCCTTGACCGTGAGCCGGGGGAAGATCATGCGCCCCTCGGGCACCTGGGTGATGCCGAGGGACACGATGCGCTCGGTGGTAAGGCGCGTGGTCTCCTGGCCGAGAAAGGTCACTTTGCCGCGCCTTGGCGGCGTGACGCCGGAGATGCTCATAAGCGTCGTGGTCTTGCCCGCGCCGTTGGCGCCGATCAGCGTGACGATCTCCCCGGCCTCGATGCGAAGCGACACTCCGCGCAGCGCCTGGATGTTGCCGTAGAAGGTGTGGATGTCCGCAATCTCAAGCATGGACCGCCCCCTTGCCGAGATAGGCCTCGATGACGTCCGGGTTGGACCGGACCTCCTGGGGGGAGCCGTCGGCGATTTTGACGCCGTGGTCAAGGACCACGAGGTGCTTGCAGATGCGCATGACGAGCTTCATGTCGTGCTCGATGAGAATGACCGTGATATCGCGGGCCAGAATGGCGTGGATGAGGTCGACCAGGGAATCGGTTTCCTTGGGGTTCATGCCGGCGGCCGGCTCGTCGAGCAGCAGAAGCCTCGGGCCGGTGGCCAGGGCCCGGGCGATCTCCAGGCGGCGCTGGTCGCCGTAGGAGAGGTTTTCGGCCGGGGTCAGGGCCTGCTCTCCAAGGCCGACGAAATCCAGGCATTCCATGGCGGCATCGACGATGCCACGTTCCTCGGCCCGCTGGGACTTCGTGCGCAGGACCGCGCCGAAAAAATTCGCCGAGGTGCGGCAGTGCCGGCCGATGCGCGCGTTGTCGAGCACGGTCAGCGAAGAAAAAAGCCGGATGTTCTGAAACGTCCGGGCCACGCCAAGGGCGGTCATGCGCTCGGGCTTGCTGCCGGCCACGTCGCGTTCGGCGCCCGTTGCGCCAAAAAGGATCCGGCCTTCGGTCGGCTTGTAGATGCCGGCCACGCAGTTGAACATGGTGGTTTTGCCCGCGCCGTTCGGGCCAATCAGCCCCAGGATAGCCCCCCGCTCCACGGAAAAGGAAACGTCGGAGAGGGCCATGAGCCCGCCAAAGCGCTTGCTTACGCCGTCCACTTTCAAGATCGCATCCATATTACGCCGTCCGCCGCGCGGCAAGCTTTGCCCGCAATTCCTTGATCAGCCTGCTTTGCATGGTCGACGCGGCCACCTGGGTGAAAATCCCGCCCGGGCGGTACCGCATGATCAGCACCATGATGAGGCCATAGGCCAGAAACCGGGTCTCGGCCGGAAGACCGAGCCTCGGCAGCGCGACACGCAGCACTTCGCCCAGGGCGATGAGGATGACCGCACCCACCAGCGCGCCGTTGATGTTGCCAAGCCCGCCGAGGACCACCATGCACAGGACCAGAAAAGACTCCCAGAACTTGAACATGTCCGGTGAGATGAAAAGCGTCCAACGGGCGAAAAACGAGCCGGCCATGGCCCCGATGCCGGCCGAGACGGCAAAGGCGATGACCTTGTAGACGAGCAGGTTCACGCCGCAGGAGGCGGCGGCCATGGAATCCTCGCGGATGGCCAGCCAGGCCCGTCCCAGGCGCGAGTCCTCCAGCCGGCGCATGAGGATGTAGACGAAAAGCACCATGAGGATGCCGAGATAGTAGTACGGCACCTCGCCCCTAAAGGCGTAGCGCCAGCGGCCGTCGATGCCGAGAAGCGAGGCCAGCCAGGTGAAGTTGATGTCCACCGGCGCGATGCCGGGAACGCCGAGCGGGCCGCGCGTCAGCCAGATTTCGTTGGTGAGAAAAAGGACCACCAGCTCGGAAAACCCGAAGGTGACGATGGCGAAGTAATCCCCCACCAGACGCAGGGTGGGCACGCCGAGCATGATCCCGAAAAATGCGCCGTTTAGCGCCGCCAAGGGCACGATCAGCCAAAACGACATGTTGTAATGGATGGTGAGGAGCCCGGCGGTATAGGCCCCGATGCCGTAGAAGCCCACGAAGCCGAGGTCGAGCAGGCCGCAGAAGCCGGGCAGGATGTTGAGCCCCATGGCCAGGACCATGTAGACCATGATGAGAACGAGCACGTGCAGGACGTACACGTCCCGGAAGGGCATGAGCGGATAGGCCAGGGCCGCCGCCGCGATCAGGTATTTGAGTGTGTTTAAGGCACCACGCATGGGAATATTCCGGTCGGTTCGGGTCGGCCGGCGTCCCGGCCGGCCGGGTTAAGCCTTTTCCACCATGGACCGGCCGAGAAATCCCGACGGCCGGAAGATGATGACCAGGATCATGACCGCGTAGGCCACGCCGTCGCGGTAGGGAGAGGAAATGTAGCCCGCGCCGAGGGTCTCGGCGATGCCGAGCACCACCCCGCCGAGCATGGCCCCGGGCACCGAGCCGATGCCGCCGAGCACCGCCGCCGCGAAGGCCTTGACGCCGGCCAGGTAGCCCATGGTCGGATACATGGTGTTGTAATACATGGACACCATGACGCCGGCCACCGCGCCCATGCCCGAACCGATGGCAAAGGTGAACGAAATGACCCTGTTGACGTTGATTCCCATGAGCGCCGCGGCGGTGCGGTTCTGGGCCAGGGCCCGCATGGCCGTGCCGATACGGGTCTTGGTGATGATGAGGTTGAGCGCGACCATGAGCAGCAGGGCCACGACGTAGATGATGACCTGCATCCAGGAAATGGTCACGTCGGAAAACGTGAACGCCGGCTCATTGAAAAAGGCCGGCAACGCCTGCCGGGGAAACGGCAGCGGCCGGCTGCCCCAGATGATCATGGCCAGGTTTTGCAGGAAGATGGACATACCGATGGCGGTAATGAGCGCCGCCAGGCGAGGGGCCTCGCGCAGCGGCCTGTAGGCGACCACATCGAGCAGGACGCCGATGGCGGCCACGGCCAGCATGGCCAGGACCACGGCCAGGGCGAGCGGCATGCCCGTGGAAAGAAACGACAAAGTCAGAAACGCCCCGAGCATGTAGATTTCGCCGTGGGCGAAATTGATCAGCTCGATGACGCCGTAGACCATGGTGTAGCCCACGGCGATCAAGGCGTAGATGAGGCCCAGGGTGAACCCGTTGACGAGCTGCTGTTCAAACAACGTCCGCTCCGAAACGCTTGAGGTTATGTGGGACGGGCTTTAACGCGAACAGGCTGGATGATATCCAGCCTGTCCGTGATCCGTAATCAGTCTCGTTGCCCAGCCTAGTTCATCTGCTTGGGGGCGGGAACGAACTTGCCGCCCTTGACCATCTTGACGAAGGCGGGTTTCTGGCAGTCGCCATTGGCGTCGAAGTAGTTGACGCCGGTGACGCCCTGATAGCCCTTTTCCGGGGTATTCATGCCGGCCAGATAGGCGCGGATCTTGGCCCGGTCGGGACCGACCTTGGCAATGGCCTGGACCATCATACCTGCCGCGTCATAGGCGTTGGCGCTCATCCAGTCAACTTCGCGCTTGTACCTGGCCTTGAAGTCCTTGATGAACTTCTTGGCGTCCGGGCCGGCGGTGTCGGCCAGGAAGGGAGCGGTCAGGTAGGTGTCGTCGGCCGCCGCGCCGCCAAGCTTGATGTAGTCGGCGTTGTCGAAACCGTCGGCCCCGAACTTGGGCACGTTAAGCCCGATCTTCTTGGCCTGGTCGGCAATGAGCGCGCCTTCGGGATAGTAGCCGGCGATGAACATGGCCTGGGGCGCGCCGCCCTTGAGCTTGGTCAACTGCGGGGTGAAATCCTGGTCGCCTTTTTTGTAGGCTTCGTCGCCGACCACATTCAGGCCGAGCTTCTTGGCCTCTTTGACGAAGGCGTCCTTCAGGCCGATGCCATAGTCGTTGTTTTCGTAGAAGACGGCAACCTTTTTGAACCCCATGACCTTGTCGATGTAATCGGCCAGGAACTTGCCCTGAAAGTCGTCGCGGTACACGTTGCGGAACGACCAGACCTTGCCCTGCTCGTCCTTGTTCTTGTCGCTGATGGAAATATTGGTGGCCGTGGGGGAGATGGCGGCGATGCCCTCGCGCACGTAGGTGGGCAGGGCGGCCAGGTGGGCCGAGGAGCACAGGTGGCCGACGATGCCGACGATCTCGGGGTCGTTGACGATGGAGGAGGAAACCGTGGCTGCCTCGCGGGGCTCGCACTGCTCGTCAAGGTAGACGGCCTCGATCTTCTTGCCGTTCACCCCGCCGGCGGCGTTGACTTCGTCGATCTTCATGGCCACGCCGGCCTTGACATTTTCGCCAAATCCGGCGGCGCTGCCGGTATAGGGCGAAGGCACGGCGATCTTGATGGTGTTGTCGGCGGCCTGGGCGCTGCCCGCCGAAACGCCCAGGGCCAAGCCCAGGCCCAGGGCGGCCATGAATACCGCCATACGTTTTACATTCCTGCCAAACATTGCTGCTCCCTCCGGTTGCGGTTGACGTCCAGCCAAAACCCTTTGCGCCCGTGCAAGGACGGGCTACGGGGCCTTCCGGTTCTTATGCGGCATCCAGCAACATTCACCAAATCGTCATAAAATGCAATGCGTCGCTGTGCGCAACGGCTCCGGGGCCGCAACGTGTGCGCCATCCGGAAACATGCGGACGCGGGCCGGCCGGGGGGACATTCGCCGGGAGGCGCCCGCCTCTTCTTACTGCGAAACCTTGCTCTCCAGTTCGCGCTGGGCCGTGGCCCGGGTGCCCGGATCGACGTCCGGAGCGGCGAGAACGGTCTTGAAGGCCTCGGCCGCCTTGTCGGGCTCCTTGAGGGCGTACTTATACAGCAGGCCCAGGTTGAAAAGGGCCCGGAAGTCTTTTGGATGCTTGGCCAAGACGCCCTCGAAGGCCACTTTGGCGCCGTCGATGTCCTTGAGATTATACAAGACCACGCCCATGGCGTTTTGGGCTTCGGGGTCGTCGGGGCGGACCTTGGCCACCTTGTCCAGAAAGGTCTTGGCCCGGTCGAAGGCGCCCATGGCCATGAAACGCTCGGCCATGGTCAGTTGCAGCTCGGGGTCATCGGGATTTTCCTTGAGCTTTTGCATCAGCGCCATGATTTCCTTCATGGGACCGTTCATAGCCTGGCCCATGGCCTCGCCCATGCCGCTTTTCGGCTGTTGGCGCACTTCCAGGCTCGGACGCTGCATGCGGTAGATAAACGAACCCACGAAGATAATGGCCAGGGCGAAGCCCAGGAAGGCCAGGACCATGCGGCCCGAGGCGTTGGGCCCGCCGGGCCGATCAGTCGTCGTCACCTAAGACCTCCAGACGTTTGAGACGGCGTTCCAACCGCTTCTGGGTGCCGGCCAAAAAGGCCACGTAGCAGCCGATGCCGACCCAGACGATGATGTTGGCCGCGAAGAGATAGACTTCCTTTCCCATATCAGTTCCTTATCGCTCCGTGGCGCACCAGGGCGCTTATGGCCGCGCCGGAAGCCAGTTGCCTGGTCCGGGCCAGAAGCAGGGCCAGCCACAAAAAGCCCATGGTCACGAGGTTGGCCACCATGGCCAGCCACATTTCCGGCTCCAGGCCGCCGCCCTGCGGGCCGAAGACGGCCGGATGGATGCTGCGCCAGTAGCGGGCCGAAATGAACACGAGCGGCACGTCGAGGAAAGCCACAATGCCGAGCACGGCCAGGACCGCGTCCCGGCGGCCGCCGCCGATGTCCGAGGCGCGAAGCAGCAGGTAGGCGGCGTAGACGAACCACATGACGAGCGTGGTGGTCAGCCGCGGGTCCCAGGTCCACCAGACGTTCCAGATGGGCCGGGCCCAGCACATGCCCGTGGCCAGGGCCAGGCCGGAAAAAAGGACGCCCATCTCGCAGGCCGCGCCGGCAAGGCGGGCATAGGCGGGCCGGCGTTTGGCCAAATAGAGGATGGAGGCCACGAACACCACGAAAAAGCTGACAAACGACCACCAGGCCATGGGCAGGTGGGTGTAGAAAATCTTCTGTACCACCCCCATGGTCCGCTCCACCGGGGCGTAATACCAGATGGCGTACTGGGCCGGGATGGACAGGACGGCAGCGACAAGGGCGCAGATACGAATCATGGGCAGGTTATTCCTCGCCGGTGTACAAAAACGGGAAAAGGACCAGGGCGGCGGCGGTAAAAACAGCGTCAAACGCGCCGACAGTCCCGGCCCAGGCGGAAACCGCCTCGAAGCCCCGGCCGGATATCACGGTTTCGAGCAGGCGGATGCCGGCCAAAAGCACGGGCACCAGCAACGGAAACAAAATCACCGTCAGCAGTGATTCCCGGGCCGAGCGGCCGACGGCAAGCGCGCCAAGAAGCGACCCCAGGGCACAGAGTCCCCAGTCCACGGCAGCCACCACGACAAGTCCGGTCAAAAGCGACCCGACCACATGCTGACCCAGGAAGGCCACCGCTGCGGGGGCGAATACCATCTGACAGCAAAAAAGCAACACCCAGCCGGCAACCGCCTTGCCGAGCCACACGGCCTGGACCGGGCACGGAGCCAGAAGCAGGCCCAGTCGCGCGCCCTCGGCCTCTTCCAGGCCGTAGAGAAAATTGAAGACCAGCACCTGGCCGAAGGCCGTGGCCAGCCAGAAGACGGCGGCGGCGGCCAGAGGCGGCGACATCTCGCCCGGCTCGCGCGACAGGCTCATGATGAAAATGAGGAGCAGGCCCAAAAGCACGGTCTGCACCAGCCCCTGGGCTCCGGAAAGCGACAGGGACAGGTCCTTTTTGGCGATAGCGACGGCGGCCTTCAGCATACCGCCTCCCGGGCCAGCTCGGCCGGATCGAATCCCTCGGCCGGGCCGTCGTAGGCGATGCGTTTTTTGCGCAGACACACGACCCGGTCGCTTGCCGGCAGGTCGGCGGCCACGAAATGGCTGACCCAGACCACGGCCGCGCCGGCGGCGGCGGACTCGCGGATGGCCCCGTGCAGCATGGCCGCCGAGGACGGATCGAGGCCCGAGGCCGGCTCGTCGAGAAGGAGCAGACGGGGACTCGTGAGAAACACCCGGGCGAGGCTCAGGCGCTGGGACATGCCGCGTGAAAAAACACCGGCTTCCTCGTCGGCGAACCGGGAAAGCCCCACCCGCGCAAGGGCGGCGTCCACGGCGGCCGGGTCCCGGGGACGCCCGGAAAGCGACTGCCAGAAGGCCAGGTTGGCCCGGGCGGTAAGGTTGGGGTAACCGAGGGTCTTGTGGCCGACGTAACCGATCTCGCCGGGGGCCAGATCGGAAAGCGCCTCGCCCTCGCTTGGCGGCATGAGTCCGGCCACGATGCGAAGGAGTGTGGATTTCCCCGCGCCGTTCGGCCCCACAAGGAGCGTGACGCCGCTTGGCGCGATATCCAGGTCGATGGCCCTCAGCACCGGCCGTTCGCCGAAAAAGCGGCTCACCCGGCGCAGACGCACCAACGGCGCGGCCATGGCCTTAGCTCCGCTCCCCTGCTGTCTCCTTGGGCCGACGCAGGCTCAAAAAAGGCGCCAGGCTCATGAGTGCGCCGCCGATCCAGACCCAGTTGACCAGCGGATTGACGCTGATCTTGATGCTGGCGGCCTTCTTGTCGGTGGCGGATAAAAGCGTGGCGTAGAGCTCGTCCCCCAGGGAGGGGATCGTGGACACCTCGGCAAAGGGCTGCTCGAAGCCCTTGTAGATGCGCCGCTCCGGCGTGAGCCGTCCCACCGTCCTGCCGTTTTTGGTCACGTCGATGACGGCCCGGGCGATGCTCATGGCCGGGTTGGTCTCCCGTTCCAGATCGGTGTAGGTCATGGTAAAGCCGCCAATCTGCATGGCGCGTCCGGGCGTCAGCACAACCTCGCGGCTGATCTGGTAGGGCCCGGAAAAGGCCACGCCCAGGGTGAGCAGGGCCAGCCCCAGATGGACGCAGTAGGCCCCGAGCGCGCCGGACCGGCTTCTGGCGTGATGCTGGCGGAGAAAGACGTAGGCCACGCAAACCATGGCGGCTATGGCGCAGGCGCCGCCGAAAAGGGCCAGGGGCAGATGCACGCCCGAGGCATAAAGCACGGCCCCGCCGCCGACGAAGCCGCCGGCAACGATGGCCAGCCCCAGCTTGTCGCGCACCCCCTCGGTCCAGGAAAGAAGCGGACAGAGAGCCACCAGAAAGGTGGCCATGGCGAAAAGGGGCAGGCACACGCGATTGTAAAAGCCCGCATCGAGGCCGACCGGGTTGGCGCTCCACAGCTTGCTTATAACCGGCCACATGGTGCCGAGAAAGACCACGGCGGAAAGCGCGAGCATAAGCCAGGCCAGGACCACGAGGAACCCCGGGACGCTCAGCAGCCCGGCAAGTTGCTTGCCCCGGCCGGCGAAATAGGGCGCGCCGGCGACCAGCACCGAGGCCAGAAGCACCAGGGCAAAGATCATAAAAAGCAGGATCGGGTCCCCTACCCCCCCTTCGCCAAAGGCGTGGAGCGAATCCACCACGCCGCTGCGCACAAGGTAGGTGCCGAGGATGCAGGATATGAAGGTGACCACGGCCAGGGCCACGTTGGTCTTGGCAAGCGCCTTGGTGCGGCGTTCGACAATGGCGGTGTGGAGAAAGGCGGTGCCGACCAGCCACGGGATCAGCGAGGCGTTTTCCACCGGGTCCCAGGCCCAGTAGCCGCCCCAGCCGAGCTCCATGTAGGACCACCAGCCGCCAAGGACGATGCCGGCGGTGAGAAAGAGCCAGGACAGGATGGCGGTGTTGCGGGCGGTCGCGACAAAGGAGCGCGTCTCCCCCACCAGCCAGGCGGCCAGCCCCAGGCAGGCCGGCACGGCAAAGCCGGCATAGCCGAGGAAAAGCAGCGGCGGGTGGAAGATCATGCCCGGATTTTGCAACAGCGGATTAAGCCCCCTGCCCTGGGCCGGCGGCGGCACGGCTTCGAGAAACGGATTGCTCGGGCCGGTCAAAAGCAGCAGGAAAAAGGCCTCGATGGCGAAAAAAAACATCCAGTAGGCGTACTTGGTGGCCGGGGAAAGCTTTTTGTAGGACGGAGCCAGGGCGAATCCCGCCCCGAAAACGGCCAGCACCAGCATCCAGAAAAGCATGGAGCCGGCCTGCCCGGCCCAAAAAGCCGTGATGGCGTAAAAAAGCGGCAACAGGGTGTCGGTGTATTCTGCCACGTAGACAAAGGAAAAATCGCGCCGCCACAAGGCGATGGTCAAAATGGCCGAAGCAAGCAGCGTGGCGACGAAAACGACCAGATGGGCCCGTTCAAGCAGCGCAAGACGGCAATAGTCGCGCCGCCAAAGCCCGAAAATCGCCGTCGCCGCCGCGGCCAGGCACAGCAGCATGGCCACGAGCAACGCAAAATACCCTGTAGCGTGCATCAAGACTCCTTACGTAGGAACAAAAACGCCGCCACCGGAGCACATCCAGCCCCCGGGGCGACCATTGCCATGCCGCCGCAAAATGACAGGCCGATGGGCCGCCGCCTGTCAGCCGCGATTTTCCTTCTGGTACTTCGACGGGCACTTGGTCATCAGCGTGTTGGCGGCGAAATCGCCCGAGGCCGGGTTGACCCCGCCCTCCACAATGACTTCCGCGCCGGGCTTGAACGTGTCGGGCACGGCCCCTTTGAAATCCACCCGGATGGTCTTGGCGGCCTGATCCTTGTCCACCAGCGTGAAGGTCACGCCCATGGCGTCCTGGGGCCTTTTTATGTCGCTTGCGGCCACGGTGCCGAAAAGCCTGGCCTTGGTCAGGTCGGTCGGTTTCATGGCCAGCGCCTCGGAGACGTTGAGAAAATAGGACGTATTTTCTCCCAGGCCCGAGTACAGCAGATAGCCGAGGCCGCCCAGAAAAAGGACCAGGGCCACAAGGTAGACGGGGGCGTTGTTTTTTTTCGCCATGGCAAATTCCGCGTTTGGCTGCGTGCGTTATGCGGCGGGCGTGTCCTTGGGGTCGCGCATGGTGCGCAGGAGCTCCTCACGCCTCGTGCGGGCCAGCTCCCGCATGTCCGCCACCTGATCGGTTTCGTCAACGATTTCCTTGCCGAGGATTTCCTCCAGCACATCCTCCAGGGTGACCACCCCGGATACCCCACCGTATTCGTCTAGAACCACGAAGAGATGCATACGCGATTCCAGAAATTTTACCAGCACCCGATCAAGGGGCATGGAATCCAGGACAAATCGCACCGGCTTCATGAGGTCGGACAGCCGCACGTCGTCCTGGTCGTTGGCCAGGGCCTCGAGGACCTCCCGGCGGTAGACGATGCCCACGATGTTTTCCGGGTCGTCGGCGTCGAAAACCGGAATGCGGCTGTGGGGCCACACCGCCCGGCGGTCGCCCCGGGCCTCGGCCACGGTCATCTGGGCCGACAGGGAAAACACCACCGTACGCGGGGTCATGATGTCGCTGGCGGTTTTCCGGTCGAGGGACAGGATGTTTTTGATGGAGAGTTCCTCAAGGGGCTTGATGATGCCTTCCCGGCGGGTCAGGCTGACCACGGCCCGCAGGTCCTCTTCCGAGGACATGGGGTCCTTGCGCCGGTTCGCGACCAGCCCGGCGAGCAGCCCCCCGGCCCAGATGATGGGGAGCAAACCGAGGATCATGTATTTGAGCGGCGCGGCAATGCCCGTCGCAACCGAACGGCTGTAGGCCACGCCCACGGTCTTGGGCAGGATCTCGCCGAGGGTGAGGATGACCACGGTGAAAACGGCGGTGAAAAGCCACAACTCATCCGGGCCGAAGACCGTCGCCGCCGCCGCGCCGGCAACGGCCGCTCCGGCCGTGTTGGCAATGGTGTTGAGCGTCAGGATGGCCGTGATGGGCTTTTCCACATTGGAGCGCAGGGTGAAAAGCAGTTCTCCGGCCGGCCGGCCGTCCTTGCGCAACCGCTCGATCCAACTCCAGGGCACGGAATAGAGCGCGGCCTCGCTCATGGAGCAAAAGGCCGAGATGAGGACCGCCGCCGCGACGGCGACAATGAGGGTCAGCATACGCCGCCCCCATTTCCCGGGACGGCGCGCGAAGACGGAGGTTGGGGGGGATCGAGGGTATCGGCGGCCTTGGCTTTCGGGGCGCGGTCGTGTTCCATGGAAGGGGTAAGGCTCCTCGCGGCACTGCGCGACATGACTTTGTTTCTTTTTCCCAATTACGGATTTCAGTCGATTTGTAAAGCGCCAACGGCCGCCAGCGTTAGGGGGCCTTGGCCACGGCGTCGCTGTTGATGCGGAAATGACCGTTTATGGTCGGCAGAATATAGCGCTCGGTGTATTCGTCGATAACCAGGTCCGGCTTTTCCTTCTCGATAAGCGCCGTGTCGAAATAGCGAAAGGCCGTCTCGGTCTGGGGTTTGAGCCAGACGTAAAGCCCCTTGTCGAAGGATTCGGCCATAAACGGCAGCAGTTCCCACCAGAAGGAATCGTGGAACACGATGACGTTCGGCAGCCTGGGGTCGCCCGTATAGGAATACTGCGGCGTCTCGAAATACGGCGCCGGCATCGGTCCGTCATAGGTCATGCCCCGGGCCTTGTACCAGTCCTTGTTGACGAACATGATGCGGTCTTCCTTGAGGTGCCCGCCAAGTCCCAGCATGTTGGCCAGATCGCCGGGCAGCCAGTTGAAGCGCTCGACGGAAAACCGGGACCGCCGCAGCGGCGTTATGGCCGGGAAATCCCTGACCAGATGGGGCACGATCGCCTGGTAGGCCGCAAAGGCCCCGTTGGCGTTCCAGTGGCTGTCCGTGGAATAGAACACCTGGTCGTTTTTCTTCGCCTCCATGAGGGCCTGGGTCACGTTGACGATGTCGACCTTGGTGTGCTCCTTGACGTAGGCGGTGAAGCGACCCAGGTGCGTGTCCGCGAAAGCCGGACGCAGGGCCTCGGGCAGCTTTTCGGGATAGACAGTATTTTTGTTGGGGGCCACGATGACCAGGTACCTGATGCCCCGGGCGGCCAGCCATTCCCGCCGGCGTTCCATCTCCTGGGCGATAAGCGCCACGGCCTCCTTGGGCAGGCCGTAGGGGGAGCGGGCGTCCTCCAGGATGTTGCGCGCCCCGTCCTGGGCCAGAAACAGCCAATGATCCTTGCCGGCCACGACCTGGGACGAGGACGAGGACGACGCCAGGACGAAGGTGTCGAGGTAGCTCTCCCAGGTGATGAGCAGGCCGCGCAGGCTGTAGTGGCGCTCCAGGTAGCCGTGGCGCACCGTGTTGAACCACGGCACCCAGGTGCCCGGGTCCAGCTTGAGCGTGGGCAGCTTCCTGCCGCCGGGCTCGCCGATGATGGTCATGGGCGCGAATTTAAGGACCCTGTCGATCGAGGGAAGCGCGAGCAGGGCCACGAACAGGAGGCAGGAAAGAAAGGCCACGGTACGATGGGCGGAAGTCGTGGTGCTTTGCAAGGGAACATTCCAGGGATGGCGCGGGACTATCGGGCCCAGGCTGCTTCGAGGGCATCCTCGCGCTGTTTGAGTTCGCGCAGCACGGCCTCGCTGACCAGACCGTCGATGCGTTTTTTTTGCCGCCACCGCTCTCGTATATCCGAGGCGGATACGTCAAGTCTGGCCACGGGCACAAAACTAATGTGGCGGTCCTCGGGCAGGGCCCAGACCGCCGGATCGTCGGTGGGCTCGGCCCCCATGGCGGCGGCGTTACCTTTCAAAAAAACGGTGAAAACCTCAAGCCCCAGCCCTTCCCGGGCATGCACGGCCAGGCTGGCCATGCGGCCGAGCCCCAGGCCGTTTTTCCAGGTGGAAAGGCCGAGCAGATCGCCCATGCCGAGGATGAAGCAGAATTCCTCTCCCGGCCGGACATCGCGCAGTTCGGCCAGGGTGTCGCAGGTGTAGGACGGCCCGGGCCGGTCGGCTTCCATGGCGTTGACGCGAAATCCGTCGACGGCCGCAACCGCCAGGCGGCACAGCGTCAGGCGCAGCCCGAAATCGAGCATGGGCTCGCCGGACTTGTGCGGTGGTCTGGCGGCGGGCACGAATTCCACCCCGGCCAGGGACAGGGCTTCGGCCACCTCGATGGCGGCGCGCAGGTGGCCGATGTGCACGGGGTTGAACGTGCCGCCGAAAATGCCGATCACGGGTCGCGTCATTGGGGTTGCACCAGGGGGCCCGCCGGGAAAAATCAGCCCCGCACCTGGCCGTTGCCGAGCGTCACGAACTTGGCGCTGGTCAGCTCCACAAGGCCCATGGGACCGTAGGCATGGAGCTTGGAGGTGGAGATGCCGATCTCGGCCCCAAGGCCCAACTCGCCGCCGTCGTTAAACCGCGTGGAGCAGTTGACCCCGACCATGGAGGCGTCGGCCCGGCGCAGAAACTCCATGGCCCGGCCATGGTGCTCGGTGACGATGACTTCGGTGTGGTTGGAGCCGTAGCGGTGGATGTGGGCCAGCGCCTCGTCCATGGAATCCACCACCTTGACGGCCAGGATCAGGTCGTGAAACTCGTGGCCGAAATCCTCGGGCCCGGCCGGCACGGCCCCCTCGCCAAGAAGCGGCAGGGAGCGCGGGCAGGCCCGAAGCGCCACGCCGGCACGGCGCAGGGCCGCCCCCACCCGGGGCAGAAATTCCGGCGCGACGGCGGCGTTGACGAGCAGGCACTCCAGGGCGTTGCACACCCCGGGGCGCTGGGCCTTGGCGTTGACGACCACCTTTTCGGCCATGGCCAGATCGGCCCCGGCGTCGACATAGGCGTGGCACACGCCCTTGAAATGCTTGAGCACCGGCATGGTGGCGGCGTCGACCACGGCCCGGATGAGCCCTTCCCCGCCGCGCGGAATGATGACGTCGATATACTGGTCGAGCTTGCACAGCGCGGCCACGGCGGCCCGGTCGCTTGTGGGCACGAGCTGGGCGGCGTCGGCGGGGAGGCCGGCGGCGGCCAGGGCCTCGCACAGCAGTGCGGCCAGGGCCTTGTTGGACTCCAAGGCCTCGGAACCGCCTTTCAAAATCACGGCGTTGCCGGCCTTGAGGCACAGGATGGCGGCATCGATGGTGACGTTGGGCCGTGATTCGTAGATCATGCAGATAACGCCCAACGGCACGCGCATACGCCCGACGAGCAGGCCGTTGGGCCGCGGACGCATGGCCTCGATGCCCCCCACCGGATCGGGCAGGGCGATGATCTCGCGGCAGGCGGCGGCCATGGCGTCCATGACGGCCGGGGTCAGCGTCAGGCGGTTGAGGCGCGGGGCGTCCATGCCGGCGGCCCTGGCCGCCTCCACGTCCCGGGCATTGGCGGCCATGACCTCCTCGCGCCGGGCGGCGAGCAGACCGGCCAGGGCGGCCAGAAAAGCATCCTTGGCCGCGCCGGAAGCCCCGGCCAGAAGCCGGGAGGCGTCCTTGGCCCGGACGGCCATCTGTTCCATGTCGGTTGCCACGCTCATGGGACCTCCCCGTGTCATGTGACGGCTGGCATCGCAAAAGGTTGCTTTTTAGCCGTCATGGGGCGGTTCCGTCAATGACCGTCGGCAACAGCGGCCAGAACCACCCCCGTGACGGTCTTGCCCGACCGGGTGCGCACCTTGGGCGTATCGGCAAAGGCCACCCGGTAGCCGGCCGCCGCGAACAAGCCCTCGAGCTCGTCCAGGGTGAAATGATGGGCCGTGTAGAGCACCCTGCCCTCGTCCCGGACGACAAAGCTGCCGGCCTCGCCCGTTTCGGGCAGCCCCGCCTCGTAGCGGGCCGCGTAGTACGGCAAATCCCAGTTTTGCAGGAAATCGGCCACGCACAGCACCTTGCAGCCGACCCGACGGGCCTCGGCCAGGACATCCAGACGGGTCTGCCGGGGATTGAGCGTGGTCAGCACGGCATGCATGATACCGGCGTCGAAGGCGGCGTCGGCAAAGGGCAAAGCGGCAAGCTCGGCCCGCGCCACGCGATAGCCCCGGTCAGCGGCGGCGGCCAGACTCGGGAAATTGCGGTCCGCGCCCACGGCGAAACGGCCGGTCCCGGCCATCTCCCCGAGCATCCGGCCCGCGCCGCAGCCCAGATCCAGCACCCGGTCCTGGGGTTTCAGATAGGCCGCCACCCGCGGATCGAGAATCAAACTTGAAGGAACGCCTGAAGTTTCATCCCAGTACATCTTCTTCTCCCTTTCCGTATAAGCACTCGCCGCCCTTCCCCCACAACCATTTCGAGAGTTTTTGATGGGGGTCCAGGGGGAAACTTTTTTCAAAAAGTTTCCCCCTGGCCGCCGGAGGCATTCCCCCCCCTTCCGCTCCTAGCCCTGCTCCTCGAAAAACCGCACCGCGTTTCGCAGTTCACCGAAGGTGTAGATATTATAATGGGCCTCGACGCCGTCCATGGATTGCTGGCCCTGGCCCGAGGCGAAAAAGACGGTGCGCAGCCCGGCCTGGCGCGCGCCGGAGATGTCGCGGTACATGTCGTTGCCGACGAAGAGCAATTCATCGGCGTGCAGATGCATGCGCTTTATGGCCAGGGCGAAGATGCGCGGATCGGGCTTGCGATAGCCGAGGTCGCCGGAGACGATGAGGGGGTAAAAGTACGAGTCGATGCCGACCATGCGCATTTCGGGCAGGGCCCAGGCCGTCTGAGCGTCGGTCAGGGCGGCGAGCCGGTAGCGCGGGCGCAGCTCGTCGAGGACCTCGCGCACGCCGGGATAGAGTTCCAGGCAATTGAGCGCGATGCCCCGGTAAAGCTCGGCCAGAAAATGCGGCAGCACGGCCAGCTTGTTTTTGGGGATCGTCACCCCGGACCGGCCGGCCCGGTCCAAAATGAATTCCCGCCATACGGCCACGGCGTCGAACTCCGGATACGGCTCCCCGCCGCGCCGGCGCTGGTCCTTTAGTATCTGGTAATAGCCGTCGCGCACGTCGCCCCGGTTGGTGCGGATGCCGTAATATTTGAGCAGGTGGCTGATGGAGCGGTAGATCTGCTCGTTGCCCTCGTCGGTCTCGATATGGACAAGGGTGCCGTTGATGTCGAAAATGATGCCCCGCACCTTCATGCCAAGCCTCCCTTCAAAATGGTCTTGCCCTCCTGGATGAGCCGTTTCCTGTAGGCGTCGTCGAGCCAGTGGTTGCGGGCGATGCGCAAAAGCGTCAGGCCGAGGTAGAACGGCAGCCGTGCCGTTATGGCGTCGAAGGCCCGCTGGCGGTCGGGAAAATACCCGGCGTATTCCCACAGGAAATGGCCGATAAAGGGTTCCGAGCGAGCGGGGTTGCCTGTCGCCAACATAAAGCAGTGCTTGAGCTCCCCGCAAAGCCGTCCCACGTCGTAGACCCGGTCGTCGCGGTGCATGCGCTCGAGGTCGATGGCGCACACGTCGCGGCCGTGGCCAAAAAGAAAATTGGAGGGCGTGGCGTCGCCGTGGACGCAGACTTGGACGTCCTGCCACAACTCGGGCCGTGCGGCGTAGGCCTGGCCGAGTTCGCGCAGCCGGTCGATCCGTCGGGGCGAGGCGATGCCCTGGCCGGCGAGGTAGGCCAGCACCCGCTCGAAGTAGACCCGGGTTCGGGCGAAATCCACCCGCTCGCCCCCGGCCGTACCGTTGTGGAGCCTGGCGAAAAACCGGGCCAAACCGGACAGCTTGGTGAAAAGCCTGTCCGAACGCCCCGCCCGGGCGGCCTCCTCGATGACGGCGTCGAGCTGCTCGCCGGCGACGTGTTCCACCACGAGCAGGTCCCCGAGTTCGCGATTGGCCCCCAGGGGACGCACAACGGTATCCGGCGGTCCGGTAAAGCCCAGGCTTCTCACGTATTCGAGATTGCGATATTCGTTTTGCGCGGACTGGGGAGCGTTGCTGCCGTTTAAGCCCCGGGCGCGGGCGTAGAACTTGCCCACCACCCGGGCCCCGCTCCATTTGTCCTCGTAGAGGTAGACGTCGCTTTCGGCCGAAACACGGTAGACCCGCCAGCGCGGTTCACGCTGGGTTGCCACGAGCTGGGGCAGGATGCGGTCCCGCAGATAGCCCTGCAGGGGATCGCTTGGCGAGAGGTGTCCGAGGGAGACGCGCATCAAAAAACCACGTGGCGGCCGGTTTCGCGAGCCGGTCTGCCGCCGGGCCGGCTCCATGTCCAAGCACTATAGGGCCGGGCGGCGCATAATGTAAATCGCCAGCCGGAGTCCCCATGCCCCCTTTCCCGGTTCCCCGAGCCTGCCTGCCCCCGCCGTATCCCGTCCCGCTGTGGAGCCGCACTCCCGGCAACGGGCCGGGCAAGGCGGGACAGCCCGGCCGGATGGTCGAGCCCCGGGCCGGGACCGATCTTTCCGACGACCCGCTCCTTCGCTGCATCGCCTGCCGGGCCCCGGTCACGTCCGAAAGCCGGCGCATCACCGTCGCCGGCGATCACCGCCATGTATTCGCCAATCCGTACGGCCATATTTTCGAGATCGGTTGTTTTGGCGCCGCGCCCGGCTGCCTGGGGACGGGGCCGGTGACGTCGGATTTTTCCTGGTTTGCCGGAACACGCTGGCAGACGGTGTTGTGCGCGGTGTGCCGGCTCCATCTGGGCTGGCGTTATGTCCCCGTTTCCGGGGGATTTTTCTTCGGGTTGATCCTCAATAGGCTGGTGTCCGGTCCGGGCGGGCAGGCGCGTTGATCGGTCCGAAGGGGCTGCTTCGCGGGACGGGCTGTTATATTTAACTTGACTTAACCAATTAGAATAGCCTTTTTTGATAGAAATGCAAACGGAAAAGGGCCGCCGCCCGGCATGGCTTCGACCCGAGGAGCGTTTCGTGAAAGCCACAGGCGTTTTTTTGGAGACAAATTCGGCAGATGACCTGATCATAAAACACAAGCCCAGGTTCGTGTTCGACAACCCCGACTTGGCCCATGCCGACCGCATCGCCTGCGCCGTGTGCGAGATGGAAGTCACCCGGGCGAGCCTGCGCATCGCCGTCGGTGGACACCATCGCCACACCTTCCCCACCGCCAAAGGCGTGGATCAGGAATTCGGCTGCTTCTCCCTGGCTCCCGGCTGCCGCGTCATCGGGCACTTCAAACTGGATTTTTCCGGCGAGGACGACGGACTGTGGCAGACGGCCTTTTGCGCCGCCTGCGGCGCCCACCTCGGCTGGTATTACCTGTCTTCCAAGGGGCTGGGGTTTTTCGGCCTGATCCAGGACCGTCTGCTCGCCCTGCCGGAAGACCTGGCGGGCCAGCCGGAATAACCTCCCCGCCGGGGCGCGCGGCAACCGTTGGCCGGAAACTTTCCCGCCAATGGTTGCCTGTGCCCGTGGCGTGGCTATTTTAAATCCAACTCCGAGAGGAGGAAATCAAGCAACAAACGGGAGCGTCACCGCAGCACAAGCAGCGGCCCGTGGGGAGCCCCCATGGACAGACATATCACGCTTTTCACCACCAACCCGCCTTTTCATCTCACCTACGATATGGACGAAGCGGCCGAAGCGGGCACCGCCCCCCGCCCCCTCATCACCAATCCGGCCCTGGCCCATGGCGACCGATTCGTCTGCGCCCAGTGCGGGGCCGCCATCACCAGTTCGGCCCTGCGTATCGCCGTCGACGGTGCACATCGCCACATCGTGCCGTCCGGCTTCGGACCGGACCAGGAAATCGGCTGTTTCTCCCTGGCCCCGGGCTGCGCCGTCATCGGGCATTTCGCCATGGATTTCGCCAGGCCCTCGCAAGGCCAGTGGCGCATGGGCGTGTGCGCCACCTGCGGCGCCCACCTCGGCTGGCATCACCATGCCGACGACGGCACCGGCTTCTTCGGCCTGATCCTCGACCATCTGGACGTCGGGGACGGCGCGACGGAACAAGAGGACACGTAGCCCGCTCGTTTTTCGAACGCAAAAAAAGGCCGGAGGCGCAAGCCTCCGGCCTTTGTCGTCAGACGGTCATCCCGCGGGTCAGACCTTGGAAACCGTGATCACATCCTCGAACTCGGCCAGGACCTTGAAGGTCTTGCCCTCGGATTCGACGCAGTAGTCGCAGCCGGGGAAAAGCTGGGTCGTCGGCGTGAACGCATCACCGACATAGAGGTCCTTGGCCTCGCCATTGGTCTCGAACCGGATGGTCGTCCCATCGCCAAGCGTCACCATCTGTTCGTGGTCGATGCTGACAGGCAGATCGGCTTCGGTGAACTCGCTCATGGCAGCCTCCAGGGTTTGCGGTTTCAGGCGTTATGCGTTTACCCGCGCGGGCGGGCCGAAATACGTGCTTTACGATTTCAGGCTACGCCCATTCCCGGCGACTGCCAAGAGATTGCGCTTTTTATCACGAGTTACCAGCCGAGCACGTAGCCGAAAATCAGCGGGGCCACGATGGCGGCGTCGGAGTTGATCATGAAACGCGGAGTGTCCACGTCGAGCTTGCCCCAGGTGATCTTCTCGTTGGGCACGGCCCCGGAATAGGAGCCGTAGGACGTGGTCGAGTCGCCGATCTGGGCGAAGTAGGCCCAAAACGGCGTATCCTCGAGCTGCAGGTCCTGGATCAGCATGGGCACGACGCAGATGGCGAAATCCGCCGCGATGCCGCCGCCGATCTGGAAAAAACCGACCGGGCATTTGCCCTTGGCCTGCTCCTGGTACCACTTGGCCAGAAGCTCCATCTGCTCGGTGCCGTGGCGCACGGCCGAATGGTCTTTCAGGTGCCCCCGGATGACCTCGGAGCAGAAAATGTTGCCGAGCGTGCTGTCCTCGAAGCCGGGGGTGAAAATGGGCAAGCCCTTTTCCTTGGCGGCCAGGACCCAGGAATGCTCGCGGGGAACCTGGAAGAACTCGGCAATGTCGGGCTGATCGAGCAGCGCGTACATGAATTCGAAAGGAAATTTCGGTGTGCCGGCCTCGGTCGCCTCGGCCCAGAGCTTGGAGATGCGGTGCTGCACCTGCCGCATGATCCCCTCGGGGATGCAGGTGTCGGTCACACGGTTGAACCCGGCCTCGTAGAGCTCTTTTTCCGCTTCGGGCGAGAGGTCCCGGTATTCGGGGACCATCTTGTATTCATTATGGTTGAAGAGGTTGAAAAGGTCCTCCTCAAGATTGGCGGCGGTGCAGCTGATGGCATGGACCTTGTCCTTGCGGATCATCTCGGCCAGGGAAATGCCGAGTTCGCAGGTGCTCATGGCTCCGGCCATGGACAAAAACATCTTGCCGCCCTTGCCGAGCAGATCGTTCCAGGCCTTGGCGGCGTCCAGGGTCTCGCGGGCGTTGAAGTGACGGAAATGGGTTTCCATGAAACGGGATATGGCGGCCATCATAACTCCTTCGGTTGTATCGGGGCGGGCTGTTTGGCGAGGAACTCCCGCACCACGTGATGCCTGGGCAGTGGGCGAATGTGCCTCGACAACGTAAGGCCCAGGACGCGAGAACGGGAAGCATAGCCGCTCTTTGACCCACCGTAAAGCGGGCGCGGCCCGGTCTTCCCGCGCCAGGGCCGCTACAGGCCGAGCAGGGAGCGCAACGCGGCCTTGATGCCGTCCTTGTCGATGCCGCAAAGCGCCCGCAAGGCCTTTTGCGCGCCGTGCTCCACAAAGTCGTCGGGCAGCCCCAGCCGGCGCACGGTGAGCCCGGAGAGCGCCCCGGCATCGGACAGCATTTCCAGTACGGCCGAACCGAAACCGCCTTGCAGCACGTTTTCCTCGGCCGTAAGCCACAGGGGAAAGTCCTTGGCCAGGGCCAGCAACTGCTCGCGCGGCAGCGGCTTGACAAACCGGGTGTTGAAAACCGCCACTTCGCGCCCGGTCTCGGCGGCCAGTTCGTTGGCCGCGACCACGGCCGGCATGACCCGGCTGCCGATGGCCACGATCAGGGCGTCCGCGCCCGGACGGACCATCTCCCCCCGGCCGATAGGCAGTGGTTCGGGCTTTTCCGGCAGGGGCAGGCCCTCGCCGGCGCCCCGGGGATAGCGGATGGCCACCGGGCCGGAGTGGACGAGCGCCGCGGCCAGCATGCCCGGCAAATCCGCCTCGCTGCCCGGAGCCATGACCGTCAGGTGGGGGATGTGGCGCAGGTAGGACAGGTCGAAGGCCCCGTGGTGGGTGGCCCCGTCCTCGCCCACCAGACCGGCCCGGTCGAGGCAGAAGGTCACGGGCAGATTTTGCAGGCACACGTCGTGGACGATCTGGTCGTAGGAGCGCTGCAAAAAGGTGGAGTAGACGGCGACCACGGGCTTGAACCCCTCCTTGGCCAGACCGGCGGCAAAGGTCACGGCGTGCTGCTCGCAGATGCCGACGTCCACGAAGCGTTCGGGCATGGCGGCGGCGAAATCGGACAGCCCCGTGCCCTCGGGCATGGCGGCGGTGATGGCCATGATGCGCTCGTTATCCTTGGCCAACGCGGTCAGGGCGCGGCCGAAGACCTGGGTGTAGCTCGGTGGGCACACGCCGGGCTTTTCCACCAGCCCGGTCTCGGGCTCGAAGCAGCCCACGCCATGGAAATAGGTGGGATTCTTCTCGGCCGGAGCGTAGCCGCGCCCCTTTTTGGTCAGCACGTGGACCAGCACCGGGCCCTCGATCTCGCGGACTTCCTTGAACACCTCGGTCAGGCGCGCCGTGTCGTGGCCGTCGATGGGACCGAGGTAGTTGAAACGGAAGGCCTCGAACAGCATGCCGGGCGTGAAAAAGCTTTTGAACGATTCCTCGCCGCGCTTGACATAGCCCATGACGTCGCCGCCGAAGGGGAAGGAACTGATCCAGTTCTCCATGTCCTTTTTAAACCGCTTGACCCAGCGCTGGTTGAGCTTGCGGCTTAAAAAAAGCGAGAGCGCGCCGACGTTCTTGGATATCGACATCTCGTTGTCGTTTAAAACGACAATCAGCCGCCCGCCCCAGCCGCCGGCCTGGTTGAGGCCCTCGTAGGCCAGTCCGGCGGTCATGGAGCCGTCGCCGATGATGGCCACCACGTCGTGGTCCTCGCCCTTGAGGTCCCGGGCCATGGCCATGCCGAGGGCGGCGGAGATGGAGGTGCTCGAATGGCCCACGCCGAAATGGTCGTAGGGGCTTTCGGCCGGCCGGGGAAAACCGCTTATGCCGTGCAGGGTGCGCAGGGTGTGAAAATTCTCCTGGCGGCCGGTCAGCAGTTTATAGGCATAGGCCTGATGGCCCACGTCCCACACCAGCTTGTCCCGACCGGGGTCGAACACGGAGAGCAGGGCCAGGGTCAGTTCCACCACGCCGAGCGACGGGGCCAGATGGCCGCCGTTCATGGAGACCGTGCCAATGATGACCTGCCGAATCTCCTCGGCCAGGGCGGTCTTTTCCTCCGGCGTCAACCCGGCCACGTCATGGGGATTTTGAATCCGGGGAAGGATGTGAAGCGCCGTCTCCGAAAGTACGGTCATCTGCTGGTCCTTTTCTTGTGACCGCCGCGCGACGCCAAAAGCGGGCAGCGGCAGCGCGGCTTCGTTGCCGGCCATCACCAGACGTCGTGATGGACCCGGTCGGGCCGGTAGCGGTCCTTGGGCGCGGGCTGCTCGGCCGGATGGCCGATGACGAGCAGCGCCATGGGGGTTGTCGTTTCCGGCATTTTCAAAAGCGCCCGAAACGCCGCCACCCGTTCGGGCAGCGGATAAATGCCGGTCCACACCGCGCCAAGGCCCATGGCATGGGCGGCAAGCAGCATGTTCTGGGCGCAGGCCGACGTGTCCTCGATCCAATAGCCGCCGCATTTGTCCAGGGACAGATCGCCGGCGACCAATATGGCCACCGGGGCGTTTTTGGCATAGGCGGCGTAGGGGTTGATGCCGCCGACCTTGGCCAGGATCGCCTTGTCACGCACCACCACGAACTGCCAGGGCTGCTCGTTGCAGGCCGAAGGGGCCTGCATGCCGCAACGGAGGATCTCCTCGACCTGGGCGTCCATCACCGGCTCGGCGGTGTAGGCGCGCACGCTACGCCGGGTCTTGATGGCGGTTATGGCGTCCATGGCGGCCGGTTTGTCCCCGGCCCAGGCCGGCCTGGCCGCAAGGAGCGTCGAGACCGCCCCGGTCAAGAGTCCAAGCACCCTTCTCCTCCCCATGCGTCGTGCCTTGCCGATCATGTCGCCTCCCGGCGCGGCTAACAGCTTCGCGCCTATTGGACCCGAACCACGATATAGCGGGCCAAATCCCGCAGAAAATCCGCCGCCGGGCCATCGTAAGCGGCAATGGCGGCCAGGGCCGCATCCACACGCTGCCCGGCCAGCCGCCGGCTCTCGTCAAGCCCGACCAGACTCGGATAGGTGCTCTTACCCTGCTCCCGGTCGCTGCCCACGGGCTTGCCCATGGTGGCCGCGTCGCCAACCTCGTCGAGGATGTCGTCGACGATCTGGAACGCCGCGCCCACGGCCTCGCCGTACTCCCGGGCCCGGCTGATGCCGTCCTCGGCCGCGCCGGCCAGGATCGCGCCGCACACGCACGAAGCGGTAATGAGCGCTCCGGTCTTGAGCGCCTGCATGTGGGCCAGCTCGGCCAGGGGCACGCCCTGGCGGGCGGTAAATTCCATATCCAGCATCTGGCCGCCGACCATGCCGGCCGCGCCCGCCGCCCGTCCCGCCTCGGCCAGGGCCGGCAGCACCCGCTCGGCCGCAACGGCCGGCCAGGAGCGGCTCATGCAGCCAAACGCCTCGGTCAAAAGCGCATCGCCGGCCAATATGGCCCCGGCCTCGCCAAAAACCTTGTGGTTCGACGGCCGGCCCCGGCGCAGGTCGTCGTCGTCCATGGCCGGCAGGTCGTCGTGAATGAGCGAATAGGTGTGGATGAGCTCGAAGCCGGCGGCAAACGGCATGACGCTGGCCCGGGGCGCGCCGAAAAGCTCGGCAAAGGACAGGCACAGGCAGGGCCGCAACCGCTTGCCCCCGGCCATCAGCGAATATTCCATGGCCGAAAGCAGCCCCTCGGGCACGCCGCGCTCCCGCATGCGCGCGCCGAAGCGCTCCCGGATGTACACTTCCACTTCGGCCGCCTGGGCGGCCAACCGTTGCTTCACCGTCACGCGAGTTCCTCCCCGCCTTCGCCGTCCGCCCGGGCAAGCCGCGCATCCTCGACCTCGAAAGGCCTAAGCGCGCCGTCCTCGCCGGCCAGCGACAACTCCAGCTTGGCCGCCTCGAGCCGTTTGCGGCAGTCGGCGACAAGCCCCATGCCTTCCTTGTACAGGGCCACGCCCTTTTCCAAGGGAACATCTCCGGCTTCCAGCCGCGCGGCGATACGTTCCAGGCGCTCCAGCGCCTTTTCAAAAGACTCTTGCTTGCCCGCGGTCATGCCTTCTCCCCGTCGCGTCCATCATCGTCCGTATCCGTCGGTGCGGGCGCAACGTCCGTTATCCGCGCCTTCACGCGGCCTGCATACACCATGATGTCCAGATTGTCGCCCGGCCGCGCATCCCCTGCCCGGCGCAGGAATTTCCCGGTGCGGGAAAGCGTCGTCAGGCTGTAGCCGCGCGCAAGCGGCCCCATGGGATCAAGCCCGGCCAGCTCGGCCGCAGCCAGTTCCAGCCGTTTTTCCCGCCCGGCCAGAAAAAAACGCAGCGCATTGCCGAGCCGCTCCGCCCGGCGGGAAAGCGCCTCGTCCCTGGCTTCCAGACTGTGCGGCCCATACTGCCCCGCCATTTTGGCGGCAACCGCGTCCAAGCGGGCGGCAATATTTCCCAGCCAGCCGTTCCCGGCCCGCCTGAGCCGCGCCGCCGCGCCAGCGAAAGATTCATCCAGCCGCGCCAATCGCTGCCGGGGCGAAAGCCAGGCAAGCCCCCGGGCCAGGGCGACAAGCTCCCGCTCCCGCATGGCCACAAGCCGCGCCATACCGCGCCGCGCCGCCATTTCCAGATCGTCCAGGCGCTGGGTCAGCTGGGCCCGCTCGGGCCACAAGAGCTGGGCGGCATGACTCGGCGTGGCCGCCCGCACATCGGCCACCATGTCGGCAATGGTCACGTCGACCTCATGGCCCACGCCGGTCACAACCGGCAGCGGCGAGGCGAAAATCGCCCCCGCCACCTCGGGCGTATTGAAGGCCCACAAATCCTCCAGTGACCCGCCGCCGCGAATGAGCACCAACACCTCGGCCCAGTCCTCGGACACGGCCCGCAGCATGGCCCGGACAATCCCCACCGGCGCGGCGTCGCCCTGGACCAGCGTCGGGTAAATCCGCACCGCCGCGCCGTGGCCCCGCTCCCGGCCGATGCGGATGAAATCGCGCACCGCCGCACCCGCCGGCGCGGTCACCACCGCCACCCGCAGCGGATGACGCGGCAAGGCCCTTTTCCGCTCCTGGGCAAAATACCCTTTGGCCGCCAGCTCCTTTTTGAGCGCTTCGAATTCCTGCCACAGCCGGCCCTCGCCCACCTCCTGCACAAGCTCGGCCACCAGCTGATACACACCGCGCGGGGCATAGACCGTCAGCCGCCCGGCAACCATGATCTCCATGCCGTCAGCCAGACTCTTCGCCAGCGACTGCTCGAAAACCTCGCCCGTCAGCGGGTCATACCGCCCCCCACCCGCCAGCGCCTTGCCGCCCTGCGCGCCCCGAAACCACACCACCGCCAGCGACGCCTCGGCATCGCGCAACGAAAAATACAAATGCCCCGAGCCCGGCCGCGACAAATTCACCACCTGCCCGCGTACCCAGACAAAGGGGAACTCGGACTCGACGACGTCCTTCACCGACCGCGTCAGTTCGCTGACTTCAAAAACATGGGGCATTGTGGTGATAGGGGGAGGAGGAGATGGGAAGGCATCCGGGAGAGGGAACCCCTTTTTGAAAAAAGGGGTTCCCTCCCCCGCCGCCGCTAATCCAGCCCCCAGCCCTGGCGCACGCCTTCGCGCCAGGCAACAAAGGCGTCCATGAAACCGTCGAGCGGCAGTTCGCCCTTCTCGCCGGTGCGGCGGTCCTTGGTTTCGACGATGCCCCGGGCCAGGCCTTTGCCGCCGAGGGTGAGCTGGATGGGGAACCCCAGCAAGTCGGCGTCCTTGAATTTGATGCCCGGGCGTTCCTCGCGGTCGTCGAGGAGAGTTTCGATGCCGGCGGCGGTCAGGGCGTCGTAGAGCTCGTCGGCCTTGGCGGAAGCGTCCGCATCCTTGGCGTTGAGGTTTAAAAGCGCGACCTCGAAGGGGGCTATGGCCGGCGGGAAGATGATGCCGGATGCGTCGTTATTTTGTTCGATGCAGGCGGCCACGATGCGCGAGACGCCGATGCCGTAGCAGCCCATGATCATGAACTGCTCCTTGCCGGCCTCGTCGAGGAAGGTGGCGCTTAGCGCCTTGGAATACTTGAGTCCCAGCTTGAAGACATGGCCGACTTCGATGCCCTTGGCAAAGGAGAGGGGCGTGCCGCATTTGGGGCAGGGGTCGCCGGGCGCGACCTGGCGCAGGTCGGTGAAGGAAAGGATTGTGGCATCGCGGCCAAGATCCACATGGCGCAGGTGGGCGTCGGCGGCGTTGGCCCCGACGGTCCAGTCGGCGGCCAGGGCGAGTTCCCGGTCGGCGTAAATAGGGATGCCGGCAAGTCCCACCGGGCCGGCGAACCCGACCGGGGCCTTGGTCGCGGCGGTGACTTCCTCGGGGCTGGCCAGGCGGAGGTCCTTGGCGTCGAGGAGGTTCTTGAATTTGACCTCGTTGAGTTCGCGGTCGCCGCGCACAAGGGCGGCCACGGTCTTGCCGTCGGCGACGTAGACGAGCGTCTTGACGATCCTGTCCGGCGTGACTTCGAGGAAGGCGGCCACCTCTTCGACGGTGTGCTGGCCCGGGGTGGCCACGGTTTCGGCCGGCGGACAGGGGGCGATGTCGCCGGGGGGCGGGCAGACGGCCTCGGCCTTTTCCACGTTGGCCCCGAAGTCGCAGGCGTCGCAGTAGGCGATGGTGTCCTCGCCGGTGTCGGCCAGGACCATGAATTCGTGGGAGAACGAGCCACCGATGGAGCCGGAATCGGCCGAGACGGCCCGAAATTTGAGTCCCAAGCGCTCGAAGATACGGATATAGGCCTTGTACATGGCCCAGTAGCTGGCGTCGGCTCCGGCATCGTCCTTGTCGAAGGAGTAGGCGTCCTTCATGACGAATTCCCGGCCGCGCATGAGCCCGAAGCGGGGGCGGATCTCGTCGCGGAACTTCGTCTGGATCTGGTAGAGGTTGATGGGGAGCTGGCGGTAGGAGCGGATCTCGTGGCGCACGAGGTCAGTGACGACTTCCTCGTGGGTGGGGCCCAGGCAGGATTCGCGGTCGTGGCGGTCGACGAAGCGCAGCAGTTCGCGGCCGTAGAATTCCCAGCGACCGGATTCCTTCCACAGATCCGCCGGCTGCACGGCGGGCATGAGGACTTCCAGGGCTCCGGCCCGGTCCATTTCCTCGCGCACGATGCGGGCGACATTGTTGAGCGCCTTAAGCCCCAGCGGCAGATAGGTATAGATGCCGGCGGTGAGCTTGCGGATCAAGCCGGCGCGCAGCAAAAGCTTATGGCTAATAACCTCGGCCTCGGCCGGGGTTTCTTTGAGGGTCGGGGCATAGTAGCGGCTCAGTCGCATGGGGTTTCCTTTTTTTCGGTGAGATAACGGTCCAGTTCGTCCATGAAGGCAGGAATGAGATTGTCCGCGCCGCGCACCTTGCCGAGCACCCGGCCCTTGCGGAAAATGATGCCGCAGTCCCGGCCGCCGGCGATGCCGATGTCGGCCTCGCGGGCCTCGCCAGGGCCGTTGACCACGCAGCCCATGACGGCCACGGTGAAGACGTCGGTCACGCCGCGAAGGCGCTCCTCCACGGCCTCGGCCAACCCGACGAGGTCGATTTCGGTGCGGCCGCAGGTGGGGCAGGAGATGATTTCCGGGCCCCGGGCGCGGATGTCGAGGGAACGCAGAATTTCGTAGGCCACGCCGATTTCCGTGACCGGATCGCCGGTCAGCGATACCCGCAGCGTGTCCCCCAGGCCCTCGGAGAGCAGAATCCCCAGGCCCACGGCGGATTTGACCGCGCCGCGCATGGGGGTCCCGGCTTCGGTGACGCCGATATGCAGCGGATAGTCGACCTTTTTCGCCAGCAGGCGATAGGCGGCCACGGTGCGGGGCACGGAGGAGGATTTGAGCGACACCTTGATGTCATAAAAGCCCCGCTTTTCCAGATAGGCGATGTGGGTCAGGGCGCTTTCGACCATGGCCTCGGGGGTGGGGCCGCCGTATTTGTCGAGCAGGTCCTTTTGCACCGAGCCGGAATTGACGCCGATGCGGATAGGCGCGCCGTGGTCCTTGGCCGCCGCGACCACCGTGTCCACGGCCGCCTCGGAGCCAATGTTGCCGGGATTGATGCGCAGGGCCTCGATGCCGGCGGCAAGCGCCGCCACGGCGAGGCGGTGGTCGAAATGGATGTCGGCCACCAACGGCACGGGCGAGGCCTCGTGGATGGGTTTCAGCGCCGCGGCCGCGGCCTCGTCGAGCACGGCCAAGCGCACGATCTCACAACCGGCGTCGGCCAGGGCCCGAATCTGGGCCAGGGTGGCCGGCACGTCGCGGGTGTCGGTGTTGGTCATACTCTGGACGCGCACGGGATTGTCGCCGCCGACGCCGACATTGCCGATGGTCAGGGCACGGGTGGGGTGCCTTTGGGGAGCTTGCGGGTTGTCGCGCATGGAATGGGGGGTTCGGGTTGGGAAAAACGCGGACGGAAGGAATTACTTGCCCTGGGTCACGCGGGTTACGGTAAGGTAGACGTCCTCCCCGGACTTTTTGGCCACGGTGCCCTCGATGCGGCACGGCGTGTCCTTCTTGCCCAGGGCAAAGAGCTGCTCGATAACGTCCTTGGCGGTAACGTCGTCGCAGATCATGTAATTTTTCTTGTCGTTGCCCGTAAACGACAGGCAGATGGTCTGCGTCTTCGGGAACTGCATGACGCCGGACACCCGGCCGTCAAGGGTTATGGGTTGCGCCGCCCGGGCCGGAACGCCGCACAACAAGCCGGTCAGGACCAAGGCCCACAGCATACTTCGCATCAGTCGAACCTCCAAAACCCAATCCCGGCGGGCCGCGCTTACGAGGAAACCCCGTCGCCGCCACGGGCGGACGATTTCCCGAAAAGTGTCAGCAGCCAGATACAGCAGGTTACGGCCGCCGCCTGATACACCACGTCCTGGCCCATGACCCAGACCAGGGCCGTGCGCGGCGCGCCGTCCGGGAGGCGAAACACCCAGCGCACCACGATGTCCGGCAGAAAATCGCCCAGCGGCCAGTCGAACCACAGCCCATCGCGCCACGCCACGAAAAGCTTCATGCCGCACAAGGTGTATAAAGCCGCGAGACTGACCCATAGGCAGCCCCGGCCGAGGACGTCACTTCGGGTTGTCATGAAACCGCCCGTATCCGGTCGCCGTTTTGCGGTAGCGGCACTATAGGTGGGGCGGGCCGGCCTGTAAACGCCCGTGGCGCGTCTTTCTCCCCGAGAGAGGCCGCGCGGTCAACCGACGGGTTGCGCGGCAAGGTGCTCCATGGCCGCCTGGCGGTCCGCAAACCGGGGGGCGCGGCCGGTGACGCCGAGCCGGTCAAGCACCTTGGCGAAATTGTCCGAAAGGCCGCAAATCGCCGCCGGGCGGCCGCTCCCCTCCTCCGTGGCCTGCAACAGCAGGTCGAGGCCGGCGCCGTTGATCGAGGCATCGGGGCTGAAGGCGAAAAGCAGTTTCCCGGCATCGGCCAGTTCGCGCATGGCCCGCGTCAGGTAGGGCTCGGCCTCGCCGGTCAGGTTGCCCCGGATGACCACGACCCCCACGTCCCCGGCCCGTTCCACGCCGACAGGCTCGCCGTCCCCGGCCGCGCCGGCCTGGTCCAGCCGGCCATTGGCCCGGGCCAGGGCCGCTTCCAGGGCCTCGCGCCGGATGGGCTTGTCGATGAAGTCGGTGGCCCGAAGCCCGAGCGCGGTCAGGGCCAGATCGACATCGCCATGCCCGGTGATGACGATCACCTCGGTGCGGGGACGCATTTCCTTGATCGCACGCAGCACGGCCAAGCCGTCCATGCCGGGCATCTTGATGTCGGTGAGGACGATGGGCGGCTCTTTTTCGGTGAAAACGACCAGCCCCTCCTCGCCGCTGGCGGCCGTCAGCACCGGATACCCGTAGGCCCCGAGGTAGAGCTCGAACATCTGGAGCGTCGGACGCTCGTCGTCGATGACCAATATGGTTCGCATGCCGTACTCCCGGGGATGACGGGGCCTCATGTTTGCAGGCAGCCGGGTCCGCCGTCAAGACGGCGCGCCGCCCAGGGCGCCTTCCGCAATCGGGAAGCTCAGGCGGAAAAGACTTCCCCCACCCGGGGCCTCGTCGACCGTGATGTCTCCGCCGTAATCCTTGACGATGCCGTAGGTGATGGCGAGCCCCAGGCCCATGCCCTGGCCGGTCTGCTTGGTGGTGAAAAACGGTTCGAAGATCTTGTGCCGCTTGGCCTCGGGAATACCGCAGCCGGTATCGGCCACGGTCACCGTCACCCGCAGCCCTTCCCGAAAACAGCGGATGCGCAGCCGCCTGCCCCCTGGGTCCCTGCCCGGACAGCCGTTTCCCACCATGGCGTCCCGGGCGTTGACCACGAGGTTGAAAAAAACCTGCTCCAGCCTGTTGGCATGGGCCCGTATGGGCGGGACGGGACGCAAATCCAGGTCGATCCCGATGCCGGCCAGGGACAGTTCGTGGCCGATGATGGCAAAGACGCCCCGGATGGGCACGGCGATGTCCACATCCTCCAGGACCGGCTCGGACTTGCGGCCGAAGTCGCGCAGATGGCCGATGATGGCGGCGGCGCGGTCCACCTGCTCGCTGATCTGGGCGGTGACGGCCAGCAGGTTTTCCAGGGGCGGCGGCTTCCCGGATTCGGCCACCAGACGCAGGTAGTCGCTGCCCATCTTGACGGCATTGAGCGGCTGGTTGAGCTCGTGGGCTATGCCGGCCGACATTTCGCCCAAGGTCTTCATCTTGCTCGCCTGGATGAGGTGGGCGTCCTTTTCCACCTGCTCGGTGATGTCGGTGGTGGAAAAAATCACGGCGTCGCGGCCCCGGTAGGCGATGCGGCAGGCGTGCAGGTTGACGAAAAGCGGCGTGCCGTCTTTTCGCACATGGCGCAGCTTGGCGAAAAGCACCCGGTCCGGGGCGTCGCGGTCCTGCAAATAGGCCGAGATCCCGCCCGGGGGGCCGTCGGACTCCAGCACCCCCACCGGCCGGCCGACCAGCGCGTCCCGGGGATAGCCGTAGACGTGCTCGGCCTGGGAATTGGCGTCCAGGATGCGGCCGGTCGCGGTGTCGACGACAAAGACCGGATCGGGGTTGCTGTCGAAAAGGGAGCGGTACTTTTCCTCGGATTCCCGCAACCGGCGGCGGTAGAGCCGCATGCTCCAGATCATGTTGCCGAAGGACTCGGCGAGCTGGGCCACCTCGTCGCCGCCGCCGCCCTTGCGGTAGAAACGACACTCCCGACAGGTGGGGACATTGGCCGGATTGTCGGGGCTGCCCTCCCCCGCGCTCTGGTCGAAATGCCAGCAGGGAAGGTCCGTGTCGGCATAGGCCGGGCAATCCCGGGGCGCGGTCTCGCGCAGGCCAAGGAGCATCGCCGGCTCGTCCAGACTGCCGCGACTGACGGCGTCGGCGGCCTTGGTCAACCGGGAGATGGGCCGGGCCACGGCATTGGAAAGACGCAGCACGATGATGAACATGACCACGGTCACGGCGGCGATAAAGCCCAGGAAGGTGGTGCGCAACGTGCCGACCAGGGAATCGATGTGGCTTTTGGAAAGCCCCACGTGGACCGCGCCCAGGGTGTAGATGCCCTCGCGCACGGGCACGGCGATGTCGATGGCCTGGTTGCCCTCGAAATGGACCAGCCTGATGCGGGACTCGACGCCCTCGGGCAGCGGATTGACCCGCAAAAGCGCCTTGGGAAAGGTCCGCATGAAGGTGTTGGCCAGAATATGGCCGTCGGTGTTCTCGATGAAAATGTAGGAAACGAGGATGCGCCGCTCGCCAAGCTGGGCCGCGTCGAACACCAGGCTGACGAGATTGGCCCGGTCCTTGTCCAGAATGTAGCCGCTGGCCCGTTCGGCAATGCTCTGGCCGATGGCCACGCCGCGCTGCTCCAGTTCGCGGTTGAGGCTCGTGACCAGTATCCAGCGGGCGAGAAGCGCGATGACGGCGCTGACCAGGAGCACCACGGCCATGGCCCCGCCGAACATCTTGAGCTTGAGGCTTATGCGCCGCTTGGAAAACATGCCGCCTGTCACCTACCGCGCGGTCGCGGGCGCGCCCGTTGCGTCGCCCTCGCCCGTCGCCGGCGCGGCAAGCGAAGCCTTGAGCCGCTTCCAATCCGTGACCAGACGGAACACGCCGTGATCGAAGCGGGTGAAATAGACGCGCTCCATGCCTTGATGCCGGTTCGGGCCGAAACTGACGGAGCTGGCGATGCCCACGGAGAAATTCTCGATGGAATCCACGGCGTCGATGAAGCGCTCGCGCGTCAGGTCCCGCCCGGCCCGGCGCAGGCCTTCGATCAGCACCTGGGCGTTGACGTAACCCTCGAGGCCCACAAGGTTGGGGCTTTCCTTGGGGAAATAGCGGGCCAGATCCCGGGCGTACTCCTCCACCCCGGAGAGCAGCGAGACCGACTCGGGCAGACCCGGCGGCGGCACCACCTGGGACATCACGAGCGGCACATTGCTTTGCCGGCCAAGGATGCGGGCGATCTCGTCGGCTCCGACAAAGGACACGGCGTAAAAAAGCCCTTTGTAGCCCCGACTGCTGGCGAGGGTTATGGCCTTGGCGCAGGGGCTGTAGGCCCCAATCATGACGATGGCCTGGGGACCCGCATCCAGGATGCGCGAAATCCCCTCCTCCACGTCCATGGTGCCCCGGATGTAGGAGCCGCGCGCCACCGGAGCCAGCCCATGGGCCTTAAGCGCCATTTCCGTGCCCTTGAGCCCGTCGAAGCCGTAGGCGTCGTACTGGTAAAAGACCGCCACCCGTTCGATGCCCAGGTCCTTGACCAGATGCGTCACGGCGGCAGCGGTTTCCTGGTAATAGGACGGCCGGACGTTTATGATGTAGCGCCGCGAGGGGGTGCGCAGGGCATCGGCTCCGGTGAAGCTTCCCACCAGCGGCACCTTGGCCTCTTCCAGCATGGGAATGATTTTGACCGTGGTCGGCGTGCCCACGTAGCTGAAAAGACAGAACACCTGGTCGTCGACAATGAGCCGTTGGGTGTTGGCCACACAACGCGGCGGATCGTAGCCGTCGTCCAGGGCCAGGACCTTGATCCTGCGCCCGGCCACGCCGCCGGCATCGTTGACGGCGTTGATGCGGGCCAGGGCTCCGAAAAGTGTCTGCTTGCCCAGATAGCTGGCATGGCCCGTGAGCGGCAGGGACGAGCCGACGAGCACGGAATCGGAAGTCACGCCGGGCACGCGTGCGTCCGCGTTCTCCGGAGCGGGCTTTCCGGAACAGGCGGCCAGGGTCAGCAGGCAACAAGCCAGCACGATGGCCAGCAGGGTGTGCGTCGTTTTGGCGGGCATATCCAGCATACCCCGGGAATAGCAGATTGCCGTCGTCGGTCAACCGGCCGCCTCCGGGGAGCCGTGGCAGCGGCTCCCCAAAGCGGACACGGCGGGACGTTGCGGAGCGTTCCCGATTACCAGTTTTTTGCGGATAATGCGTTTGCTCGGGAGGCGGCGGGGTGTGCCTGCCGCGCGCGGCGCATATTCGAAGAATACGCCTTCGCGTCCGGCACACCCCACCGCCCCCCCTGACCGCACGCCCCCATACCTGGAAACAACCCTCCCACGACACCGGAGGCGACAGCTCGAACCCTTGTCGCTCCCAGCATCATTGGAAAATTGAGGAAGGGGAGAGCGCGAGAGGGGACAACCCTTTTTAAAGGGTTTCCCCTCTCGCACCCTCTTCCCCTCCCTAACCAAATGCGCGCAACGGGCGCAGCACCTTGGCCAGGAAGGCCTTGCGGCTCAGCACGCTCGGCGCGGCGTCGCCGTACTGGACATATTTATAGTAGGAGCTCGGCGGCTGCGGGCACAGGAAGATGGCCCGCACCGTGGAAGCATCCACCAGTTCCGCCTGGGGGTACCTGGGCTTGAGCGTGGCCAGGCGATTTTGGGCCAGGGTCAGCATGTCCTCGCGGTCGCCGAAGTTCATGGTCCCGGTCGGACAGGTCTTCACGCACGAGGGGAGCAGGCCGGCATGGACCCGGTCGTTGCACATGTCGCATTTGTACATGAGCCTGGTCGCCGGATCGACGCGGGGGATGTCGTAGGGACAGGCCTCGCGCACGGCATCGGCCGTGAGCCCCTTGGTCTTTTCGGTGAAGACCACGGCCCCGGTCTCCGGGTCCTGGACGATGGCGTCGGGAATCTCGGAATCCCCCACCATCTTGCAGGGCGCGTCCAGGCAATGCCGGCATTGGTCCGGGAAGAACAGCCAATGGAACTTGCCGTCAATGGTGGTCTCGGTGAAACGCACGACCTTGAGCGTCTGCCAGGAAAGGTCGGGCGGGTTCTGGTGGGAGCCGATATTTTTCGTGGGTTCCACGGGCTTGTTCTTCCACTGCTTGCAGGCCACCTGGCAGCCCCGGCAGCCGGTGCAACGCGACAGGTCGATAAAGAAGCTTTTTCCGTTCATGGCCGTTCTCCCTTACGCCTTTTTCACGTTGACCATGAAGGCCTTGGTTTCGGGGATGCCCGTGTTGGGATCGCCGACGGACGGGCACAGGATGTTGGCCGAATCGCCGCCATCCTTGGGCCAGGTCCAGCCGTAGTGCCAGGGCACGCCCACCTGGTGGACGGTATGCCCCATGACGGTAAAAGGCTGGAGGCGCTCGGTGACGATGGCCTTGGCCCAAAGCGAGCCGCGAGTGCTTTCGAGGATCACCTTGTCGCCGTTGCCGATGCCGCGCATCTTGGCCAGTTGCGGGCTCATTTCGCAAAACATCTGCGGTTCGGCCTCGAGCAGCCAGGGCGAGTTGCGGGTCATGACGCCGGTCTGCCAGTGCTCGGTGACCCGGTAGGTCGAGCACACGAAGGGATAGCGCGGATCGCAGGTGGCATGGACCTCGGTCGGGCCGGCGAACTTGAGGGCCGCAGGGTTGTTGAGCTGCCTGGAGAAGGGATGCTCGCCCACCGGGCACTCGAGCGGCTCGTAGTATTCGGGCAGGGGGCCGTCGTTTCTCCCGGGGCCGAAGATCTGCCCCATGCCTTCGCTCTCCATGATGAAGGGGTACTTGCCCTTCTTTGAATCGGCCATGGGCGGCCAGCCGCCGTCGGGCACGTCGCCCACCCACTTGCCGTCCTTCCACTCGATGACCGGCTTTTGCGGCTGCCAGGGCCTGCCCTGCGGGTCCACCGAAGCGCGGTTGTAGAGGATGCGCCGATTGACCGGCCAAGCCCAGGTCCAGCCCGGATACAGCCCGATTTTGGCCTGCATGGGCGTCTGGGTCTTGTCGCGGCGGGCGGCCATGTTTTTGTCCGTGTAGGAACCGGAATAAATCCAGTTGCCGGAACAGGTGGAGCCGTCGGTTTGCAGCAAGGCGAAGCTCGGCACGGGGTCGCCGGGCTTGAAGGTCTTGTCCTTGCCGCCGACCTTGAGGGTCTTTTCCTTGAGAAACACGCCGTTTATGAGCTTGGCCACCTTGTGGCTGTCAAAGGCGTTGTTCGTGGCGAAATCCCACTTGAGGTTTTTTATCGGATCGGGGAACGCCCCGCCTTCCTTGGCGTACAGCCCCCGGATCTTCTCGAAGAGCTCGTAGATGATGTCGCCGTCCGGCTTGGTGTCGCCAAGGGGCTTCTGGGCGGCGTAGCGCCACTGCATCCAGCGGCCGGAGTTGGAGATGGAGCCTTCCTTTTCAAAGGCCACGGCGCAGGGCAGGAAAAAGACCTCGGTCTTGATCTTTTTCGGGTCCATGCCCGGGCCCTTCCAGAAGGAGCCGGTCTCGGTCTCGAAGATGTTGACCGTGACCATCCAGTCGAGCTTGGCCATGGCCTCGCGGGTCTTGTTGGCGTTGGCGGTACTGGCGGCCGGGTTCTGGCCCCAGGCGAAAAAGCCCTTGAACGCGCCCTTGTGCATGGCGTCGAACATGGACAGCCAGGAATAGTCCTTGCCCGGCTTGAGCTTGGGCAGATAACCGTAGCCGGTTTCCAGGTCCTGGTCCGGATAGAGCGACTTCACAAAGCTCGCCATGTACTTGGGCCTGTTCCCCCACCAGTTGGCGCTTTGCGGGTCCTTGGTCACGGGCGTGGTTTTCGCCTCGTACTCCGCCAGGCTGGCCAGGTTCGCATTCGGCGTCGGCAGATAGCCCGGCAGAATGTGATAGAGTAGCGCGTGGTCGGTGGAGCCCTGGACGTTGGCCTCGCCGCGCAGGGCGTTGATGCCGCCGCCGGCCACACCCATGTTGCCCAAAAGGAGCTGGACGATGGCCATGGCCCGGATGTTCTGCACGCCGACCGTATGCTGGGTCTGGCCCATGGCGTAGAGCATGGTGCCGGATTTTTCCGGGACGCCCGTGGCGGCGAAGGTCTGGTAGACGAGCTGGAGGTCGGCCTCGGGCGTGCCGCTGATCTCGGAAACCGCCTTTATGGAATAGCGATCGTAGTGCTTGCGCAGGATCTGGAATACGCAACGGGGATCGCGCAAGGTCAGGTCTTTTTTGATCCGCCCGTCCGCATCCTTGGCAAAGGCCCAGGCCGACTTGTCATAGGCGCGCTTGACCGGGTCGTAGCCCGAAAAAAGCCCATCCTTGAAGTCGAATTTGTCGCCGAGAATGAACGAGGCGTTGGTGTAATTGACGACGTAATCCTTGAAATACAGATTGTTGGCCAGGATATAGCGGATAAATCCGCCGAAGAAGGCGATGTCGGAACCCGAGCGCAGCCGGGTGAACACATCCGCGTGGGCCGAGGTGCGCGTGTAGCGCGGGTCCACGTGAATGATCTTGGCGCCTTTATCCTGGGCCCGAAGCGCCCACTTGAACGAAATGGGATGGTTCTCGGCGGCGTTGCTGCCGATAATGAGAATGCAATCCGAATTGGCGATGTCGATCCAGTGGTTCGTCATCGCCCCGCGTCCGAACGACTCTGCCAGAGCCGCTACAGTAGCGCTGTGTCAGATACGGGCCTGATGCTCGATGTAGGTAAACCCCATGGCCCGCAACATCGCCTGGTAGATCCAGCATTCCTCGTTGTCCATGGCCGCCGAACCGACCGAGGCCAGGGTCTCCACGCGGTTGACCACGCGGCCCTTGGCGTCCTTGGCGGTAAACGAGGCGTCGCGCCCCTCTTTCACCTTGCGGGCGATGCGGTCCAGGGCGAAGTCCCAGCTTTTTTCCTCCCAGTTCTCGCTATAGGGAGCGCGGTAAAGCACCTTGGTGATGCGCCGGTCGTTTTTGCCGAGCTGGTAATGGGACGCGCCCTTGGGGCAAAGCGAACCCTCGCTGATGGGATGGTCCGGGTCGCCCTCGATGTTGACCACCCGGCCCTCGCCGTTCTTGTCGGTGCTGGCGATCAGCCCGCAGCCGACCGAGCAGTAACAGCATACCGAGGTGGTCTGCTTGGTGAATTTGAGCTTGTCGGCCTGGGCCAGCGCCGCGGCCTTGGCCTGGCCGAGGTCGAAACCGAGACCGCCAAAGGCGGCCACGGCCGTGGTCGTGCCAGCGATTTTGAGAAAGTCGCGCCGATTCCATTCCATAAGCGTATCTCCTTTGCCGCCAGCACGGCGGCCTGCCCCTTTGCCGGAGCCTGCCTGTGTCGTCCTTCTTATGCTATTTTTAACATAAGCTAAAAAAAACATATATTTCGCTAATAAAGTCACTATTTATCTAAAAAAAGGGTGACAGGCGGTCAAAGAAAAAAGAATTACGCAAGATCCGGCACAAAGGCACAGATATTAGTGAGCAAAATAGGCAGGATATCTTCATCACGATGGTTGTAGCGGAATTCCAGCTCCTTGAGATAGAGCGGAAATTTGCGGGCCGTGACTCCGTGGAACCGGGCCAGCCGCTCCCGGGCATAGGGCCAGAACCCTTCCCTGCTGGGCTCGACCGAGGGGGCGCGCCCCGCCACCTCCACGAAACGCCGGGACAACACCTCCGCGCCGCAGGTCACGAGCGTGGCGTAGCGCTGGTAGCGGTCGGAATAGACGATGGCCCCGAGCCGGGAGAGCGGCAGGGAAAAGTGCAGGTTGTAGTGCAGCAGGTCCTCGGGGGTCATGTCGGGCAGGTAGTCGATAAAGACCATGCCCCCGCGCTCCAGGATGCCGAATACCGGCACGGCAGTGAGCGGCGCATCGGCCGGGACCGGGCGCAATGTCTTGCCGGAAAAACCGAGTTCGCTGCCCAGACGGCCGCGCAGCACGGCCACCCCGTCAAGGCTCTCGGCCAAAAGGGCCAGACGAATGAGCGTGGCCGCCTTGTAGGCGGTGTTGTAGGCCAAATCCAAGGCGGCGGCCATGGCGTGGGCCGTTTCCTCGGCGGCGAAAAGCGCCGCGAGCCGCAGCCATTGGCGGGCCGTCAACCCGGCCAGACCGGCGAAACGCCCGGTCAGCAGACGATAGGTGTAGCGGCAGCCGGCGCAGCGCAGCCGCCCCTCGGCCAAGGCATACGCTTTTTTGTTGCCGCAACGCGGACATACCGGCAGCCCGTCCGGCCAGCAGTACTTCTCCAGCAAGCGCCGCGCGCCCGCCTCGCTGCGTGCATGTCGGTCAATGTCAAAAGCCATTAGGGAATAAAAAACCGGGGGAAAACCTTTCTGAAGAAAGGTTCTTCCCCCAGGCCCCCTTTCCAAAGACTTTCACCAAGGGGACGGAACATCCTGTGGTCACCAATAAAAGAAAGGAGATTTAGGAAAGGGAGAGCGCGAGAGGGGAGAACCCTTTTCAAAGGGTTTCCCCTCTCGCACTTTCTTTTCCCAAAAATCATCCTAACCGCCGATGGCCGACATTTTACGGGCCTTTTTGGCGCCGCCGGGGTTTAAGACCTCGTAGCCGAGCGGCTTGTTGCGCAGGGCCAGGGCGATGACCCGGCGCACCATGGGCAGTCCGAGCTTCGGGTTTCGCAGCAGCTGGCGCAACTTGTATTCGCGCTCGGAGAACAGGCAGGTCCGCAGCTTGCCATCGGAGGTGATGCGCAGCCGGTTGCAGGTGGCGCAGAAATGGTCGCTTAGGGGCGAGATGACGCCGAATCGGCCGACGCCGTCGTCGATGCGGTACATTCTGGCCGGCCCGCCAGTGGTATGTTCGTGGGGGATGGGCGTCAGTTGCGCCGCCACCGCGGCCAGCTCCAGCACCTCCTTGGCGGCGATGTAGTTTTCCTTTTTCCACAGCGTGCCGCCGCCAATAGGCATGAATTCGATGAAGCGCACGTCCAGGGGAAAGGCTTTGGCCAGGGCCACGAACGCGGGGATCTCGTCGGTATTGACCCCACGCAGGGCCACGGCGTTGAGTTTGACCCGAAGCCCGGCGGCCAGGCTTTCGTCGATGGCCTGACGCACGGCGTCGAACCGGTCGAGGCCGGTGATGTCCGCGTATTTTTTGCGGTCCAGGGTATCGAGGGAAATGTTGACGGCCGAGACGCCGAGGGCGGCCAGGGCGGCCGGCTTGCCGGCCAGGAGCGTGGCATTGGTGGTCAGGCGCAGGTCCAGGCCCGGAAAGCGGTCCATAAGCGCGGCGATGAAATCCATGAGCCCCCGGCGGGCAAAGGGCTCCCCGCCCGTGAGGCGCAGCTTGCCGATGCCGAGTTCCCGGGCCAGCCCCACCAGACCGAGCATCTCCTCATAGCGCAGAATCTTCTCGTGCGGAATGAAGGTGAAGCTGTGCCGGGGCCGGCAGTAGAGGCAGGAGAGATTGCAGCGGTCGGTGACGGAAAGGCGCAGGTAGCTGACCTCGCGTCCCCGGCCGTCGCGCAGATGGGGTGTGACGTCGGTCATATCCGGGTCTCCATGCTCCGGGCCCGGGTCAGGTCCGGCGGCGCATTGACGTTGAAAAAGGGTCGGGCCGCGTCCGCGTCGGCCTGGCTGTAATCGATGTGCCAGCGGACCTCTTCAGGGAAAATGGCGGAAAGGCGGAGCTGCCCCTGTTCCAGGTTGCGGCGCAGACGCCCCTCCCCGGCCGGGTCGTAGATGGCGACCAGGGATTCCACGTAGCCGGTCTCGACGATCCGGTAGGTGGTCATCAGCGCGCTGGCCGGACGCTGTCGCCAGGCGGCGGCCAGTCGGTCCAGGGTCGGCTCGTCCAGAAAGGGCAGGTCGCAGGAAACGACGAGGCAGGGCCGGCCGGTCGCGGCAAGGACGGTCAATACGCCGCCGGCCGGGCCGTGTCCGGGCTGCGCGTCGGGGAGCCAGGGGGCGTCGATGCCGAAAACGGACGGATCGCGGCCGGAAACGAGCAGATCGCCGGTGACGTTTCGCACCACGCCCGCCACCCGGGCCAGAAGCGGCTGGCCGAAAAAGGACAGCCAGGCCTTGTCGCGGCCCATGCGGCTGGATTTGCCGCCGGCCAGAATCACGCCGAGCAGCGGCTGTATCGCCCCGTTCACGCGGCGATCCTCCCGGCCGCGTCGGCAAAGACGGTAAAGCGCGATTCGGCGTCCCGGGCGAAGCCGACCAGGGTGACGCCATGCTCACGCGCCAGGGAAACCGCCGCGCCGGTCACGGCCGAGCGGCTGACGATCAGGCGCAGGCCGGCCCGAAGCGCCTTTTCCATCATGGAGGCCGTCACCCGGCAGGAAAGAAAAAGGATATGTTCGGGCAAGGCGATTCCCTGGCGCAGGCCGAAGCCGGCCAGTCGGTCCAGGCAGTTGTGGCGGCCGATGTCCTCGGCCCGGGCCACGAAATCGCCCGCGCGCGGGTCATAGAGCCCGGCCCGGTGGAAACAGCCCGTGCCGTCCCACAGCCCGGGCGCGGCGATAAAGCGCGTGACCAGGGCGAGCATATCCGATGCGGCGAGCGTCCCCGGCAGGGAGGGGTCGGGTTCGGGGCGCGTATCCGGGGCCGTCTCCAGATCGAAGCACAGCCCCTCGGCCCGGGCCAGCACGGGAATGCGGCCGGGGCCGAGCATGTCCAGGGCGGCATGGCCAAGGGCCAACCCCTCGGGGTCGATAGGCGAGGCAAAAAGACGGCAGGTGCCGACGCCGTCCAGACGCACCGTGACCCGGACCTCTTCGGCCACGTCGTCGGTGATCTCGCGCCAGCGCCCGTCCTTGAACCGGCGGCAGGGGACCTCGCGAGTCAGCGCCGCGTCCACGTCAAAATCCCCAGGCGGACAACACCGGCCGGGCGTAGCCCTGGTTGCGGGCGGCGATGTCCAGGGTCAGGGACTCCAGGTCGTCGAGGCTGGGGACGCTTGGCCGATCGAGGTCGCGAAAATCGACCGTCTTGATGTAATTCCTGCAGCGCAGGCAGACATGGACGGCGTAGCCGGGCTCGTCCGGAGCGGTGAAGACCTCGAGCATCTTGTGGTCCTCCTCGCCGCAGTATGGGCACATGAGGCGCTTGGCCCGGTATTCGAGCTGGCAAAAGGAACAGGTCAGATGCCGGGCGCCGGCCTTGCCGACAAGCCGGGCCATCAAGGGCGGCGCGCCGCAGACCGGACACTGGCCGAAGTTCCAGGTGCGTTCGGCCGGGAAATGGGCGTAGGCGGCCTCGCCAATGGCGGAAAGCTGCGGGGCCAGCGCGGCCTGGACCAGAAAAGCCAGCAGGCGCGGCGCATCCGGGGTCTTTTCGCCAAAAGCGGTGAAAAAGGCGTCGTCCCCGGCCACATGGCGGGCGAAGGCGGCGCGAATATCCAATTCTCCGCTGGCCAAAGCGGCGTCGATGGCGGCCAGGCCGGCGGCCAGATGGGGCTCGTCCTCGCGGACCAGACGGGAAAGCTCGGCGAAAAACGTCGCGGCCCTGGCCGCATCGATGGGAAAGGCGTCGCGAGGAAGCATGGGCGCGCCGCGAAGCACCCGCTCGATATCCTCCAGCCGGGCGGGATCGAGCGCCACGGTGAATCCGGCCCGCTCGGTCAGCTGGGCGCGGCAGGTGGCTGCCACGAGTGTAATCATGGGCGCGGGCAGCACCGGTTTTTGAGCAATGTCGGCCAGCTTTTTTTCCAGCCGGCGACCGTATGCGGCGGCATCAAAGGGCATGGAGGCTCCTTGTCGAGAGAAATTGGCGCAGGCGACGCCGGGCCTTGGTGACAGTATGGTGACGCGGCTAAAAATAGCAAGGGGGGAAGCGCCGCCGACGGCGCGACCGGAAGGGCGGAGAAGATGTCCCGAAAAAAAGTACGGAGGCCGACGGACACGCCGTCGACCCCCGCTCTCCCTATCGTCTTCCCCTTACTGCTCTTTCGGCCCGAAGATCTCGGGCGGACGCGTGGTGTCGCCGCCGGTGCCCGGGAAGTTGTCGTACTTGTAGGCCGGGGTGTTGGTGGTGATCATGTGGTGGGCCTGTTCCCCAAGTTCGCACAGCCGCTTCTTGCATTCGTAGAACCCGTGCCACCAGGCATAGTCCGGAGCCATCATGGCCACGCCCATGCGGGCGCGCCGGCCCTCGTGGTGCCACAGTTCGTAGAAGTCCCACTGGAACTTGGTGTGGAAGAAGGGTTTCTCGTCCACGAGCTTCTTGGCGTAGAGTTCGTCGAGCAGGGCCTTGGCCGGTTTGAAATACAGCTCGTTGTAGTTTTTGACCGCCGCGTCGATGCGCGCGTAATGGTCCTCGGTCCAGGTGGCGCTGTGGCACTGGTTGCAGACGGCCTGCATCTTCTTGCGCTCCACCTCCCAGTTGTTCTTGGCCGGGAAGGGGGCGAAGTCCTGGGGCCGTATGGTCAGCGGCGCCTGCAATTCCCAGGACAGGCGCTCGGTCACGTCGTGGGTGCCGATGACCGGGCCGGAACCCGACATGTGGCAGGAGGCGCAGGTCGGGCCGCGGTAGTCCACGCCCGGCGTCCACATGCCCGGGGCCACGTTCCAGTTATAGGTGTTGCCAAAGGCGGCATAGATGTCGCCGTGCTTGGACTCGTGGTAGATCTCGGCCTGCGGATGGTCGGGACCCAGATGGCACTGGCCGCAGGCTTCGGGCTTTCTGGCGTCCATGACCGAAAAGCGGTGCCGCGTGTGGCAACTCGTGCAGCTCCCGAGACTCCCGTCCAGGTTCACGCGGCCCACGCCCGTGTTGGGCCAGGTGGAGGTTTCGAGCTCACCCTTGTCGTTGGTCTTGAGCACCGTGCCGTGGCAGGCGTAGCAGCCGGTCGTGCGCTCGGTGGCGTCGTTGAGCCCCTGGTTGAGCCAGGGGTCGATCTTCCAGATGATCTCGATGGTGTTGGCGTGCTTGCTCTTGGAATACTGCTTGACCTCGTCCGGGTGGCAGCGCGAGCAATCCTTCGGCGTGACCACGGCGGCCACGGGCACGCGGTACTCGGACGTACCCCACTTGTTGTCGGAAAGCTCGTACTGCTTGTAGTGCTTCTTGCTGACGTCGGGGTCGAAGTCCTGGGCCTGATGGCAGTCGATGCAGGTGATGTTGGCCGAGGCGTGCCGGCTGGCGGCCCAGTCGGTGAAAATCCCCGGTGTCGCCACCTTGTGGCATTCGATGCAGGCCTGTGCCTGCTTGCTCATGCCCCGCTCCAACCGAAACTCCTTGACCGCCGGGAAATTGGCCTGAACCTTGTCCCTGGCCTGGATCGCCCCTTTGACCGGCGCGTCGGCCTTTTTATCCTGGGCCAGGGAAAAAAGCGCCGTGCCCAAAATCAGCGTCGCCGCCGCCAGCATAGCCGGCCATCCGCATCTCGTTCGCATGCCCCCTCCTCCTTGTGGACGTTTCCTGCCGCAATGCCGGATCAGCCGCCCGTGCCGTCGCAGGGCAGGTAGCGGTAGTAGGGACGCGGCACGTGCACCAGATTTTGGTGGCAGTCCGTGCAGCGCTTTTCATAGCCGGGCCTGGGGTACAGCACCTGCCTGTGGGCCAACATGCCGCCCTGCTTCTTGGGAAGATACAGCAGGTTGCGGTGGCACTTGAGACACTGGTCGTTCTTGATGTCCCGGGCGGCCCTGGCCCGGTTCAGCGCATGGTCGTATTGGGACTGGTCTTCCACGAAGTGGGCCAGGACGTCCTTGGCCCCGTGTAGCGTCTTGGCAAAGAAAAAGTCGAAGGTGTCGTGGGGCGCGGGCAGGTGGCAATCCATGCAGTCGGCCACCACCCCCCGGGAGTTGTTGGTATGCGACGAGGTGCGCCAGGCATTGTAGGCGGGCTGGATCTCATGGCACGAGGCGCAAAAAAGCGGCGTCGAGGTGCGCACCATGGTGTAATAGGTCAGGCTAAAAAGAGGAAAGGCCACGATGATGCCGACCAGGACGAACAGCAGCGGCTTGCCGTACCGTTTCACAGGCAGGTCCTCCCCTATCGCTGACCGGATTCCGGCTCATGTGGCGCAAGCCACCAGACCCGGCACTGGCGCGACGACCATGCTTTCGCAAGATGAAACAGCCATCCTGACGCGACCAAAAGAGATGTTTTCAGTATCCATCAAAGTGGCGTGAGAATGTCAAGCCACCAGACGTATAAATGATCGTTTTTTCGGGATGGAATTGAGCACCGTATCGCACCATTCGCTCCATGCATCTTAATATATACACGATATGTCCCACACCGATTTTTGCCCCTCATCTTGTCCGGTTCGTTGGACGGGGCAAGAGATGACGCCTCAGGTCAAGCCGTCACCTGATGCCGAAGACGCATTTTCAGGACCGACGCAGTGCCGTTCGATTTTCTCCAAAGGCCGGGGGCCTCCCTCAGATCCGGCCCCCGGCTTTGTCGCCGTTCCCGGCGATCCGGTCGCGCCGGCGCCGGACCGCTTTTTCCAACTCGACCACGATGAAGGCGGCCAGGGCGGCCGCGCCGATCCGGAGCCAGGACGCCATCCCGATCGGGGCGGCGCCAAAAAGACGATGCATGAGCGGCGCATAGGTGAAGCCAAGCTGCAAGGCCAGCATCAAGAGCGCTCCGAAAACGATCCAGCCGTTGCTGAAAAGCCCCTGGCGGAAAATGGACTGGCTCAGGGAGCGGCAATTGAAGAGATAGACCGCCTCGATGCAAACGAAGGTGTTGACCGCCACGGTCCGGGCCACGGCCCTGTCGGCGCCCAGGGCGAGCTCCCATTCGTACAGCCCGAAGCTGGCCGCCAGGAGCAGCGCCCCGACCATGACCAGCCGGCCGACCATGGCCATGTCCAGGATGGGATGGTCCGGGTCCCGGGGCGGACGGTCCATGAGCCCGGACTCCTTGGGTTCGAAGGCCAGCATGAGGCCCAGGCAGCCGGCCGTGGTCATGTTGATCCAGAGGATCTGCACCGGCAGGATGGGCAGGGGCAGGCCGAACAGCACCGCCGCCAGGATGACCAGCCCCTCGCCGAGGTTCGTCGGCAGGGTCCAAACGATGAACTTGATCAGGTTGTCGTACACCCCCCGGCCTTCCTCCGCGGCCGCCTCGATGGTGGCGAAGTTGTCGTCGGTCAGAATCATGTCCGCAGCCTCCTTGGCCGCCTCGGTGCCGCCCAGACCCATGGCCACGCCGATGTCGGCCTGCTTCAGGGCCGGGGCGTCGTTGCCCCCGTCGCCGGTCATGGCCACGACCTTGCCCCGCGACTGCAGGGCCTTGACGAGGCGGAGCTTCTGATCCGGGGCCACCCGGGCGAAGACCGCGACATCCCCGACCGCCCGGGCGAGGTCCTCGTCGGAAAGTCGGGCGATGGCCGCGCCGATCAGGGCCCCGTCCGGGCGGTCAAGGCCCAGTTGGCGGGCGATGGCCGTGGCGGTGGCGGCGTGGTCGCCGGTGATCATCTTGACCTCGACCCCGGCGCGATGAAAAGCCGCCACAGCGGCCACGGCCTCGGGGCGCGGCGGGTCGAGCATGCCCTCGAGCCCCGTGAAGACGAGACCGCCGGCGAGCAGGCCCGGGGTCAGGCCGGAGACGTCCGCCGGGACTTCCTTCACGGCCATGGCCAGGATCCGCAGCCCCTGGCCGCCCATGCGCCCGATTTCCGCCTCCACGGCATCCCTGTCCAGGGGGACCCGTCGCCCGTCGGCGGCCATGGCCGCTTCGGAGCGGGCCAGCACGACCTCGGCCGAGCCCTTGACCAGGATCAGGCGCGGCCCGCCATACCCCCCGGCATGCAGGGTGGCCATGAACTGGAGTTCGGAGTCGAAAGGCTGGGTGTCCAGGAGGGGCGTCTGGCGGGCCGCCTCGGCCGGATTGAGTCCGGCCGCTTGGGCGGCTGTGATGAGCGCCGCTTCGGTGGGATCGCCGACAACCCCGGCCTCACTCCCGAGCCCCTCGATCCGGGAGTCGTTGCATAAAAGTCCGGTCAGAAGCGTCATGTGCAGGGCGGCGTCAGACCCGGGGCCGCCCTCGATCCCGCCAGCGGCCTCGTATCCAGCCCCAGTAACGTCCCGGGAGGTCCCGGCCGCATAGATGTGCCGGACGGTCATCCGGTTCTGGGTCAGGGTGCCGGTCTTGTCCGAGCAGATGACCGAGACCCCGCCCAGGGTCTCCACGGCCGGCAGCTTGCGGATGATGGCTCCCCGCGCGGCCATGCGCGACACACCGATGGCCAGGATGACGGTCACGGCCGCCGGGAGTCCCTCGGGGATGGCTCCCACGGCCAGGGCCACGGCGGCCATGAACATGTCGGAGGCCGTTTCCCCGCGCAAGGTCCCGACGGCGAAGGTCAGGACCGAAAGGGACAATATGGCGAGCATGAGGACGCGGCTGAAACGGGCGATTTCGCGGGTCAGCGGCGTGGCCAGCTCGTCGGCCTCGGCGGTCATGGTCGCAATGCGCCCGATCTCGGTCACGTCGCCACTGGCGACGACCACGCCCGCGCCCTGGCCAAAGACGACCAGGGTCGAGGCGTAGGCCATATCGGTCCGGTCGGCCAACACGACCTCGGCAGCAACCGCGTCCAGGCGTTTCTCCACGGGTGCCGATTCACCGGTCAGGGCCGATTCATCCACGCGCAGGCCCCTGATCGAAAGGAGCCGCAGATCGGCCGGGACCTTGTCCCCGGAGCGAAGCAACGCCACGTCGCCGGGGACAAGCCGTTCGGCCGGCAGGCGAAAGGTCCGGCCCGAGCGGAGAACGAGGGCCTCGGCGGTCATGGACCTCGCCAGGGCCTCCAGGGCCCCGAGGGCCTTGGATTCCTGGAGATAGCCGACCGCGGCGTTGATCATGACGATCCCGAGAATGACCGCCGCGTCCACGGTCTCCCCGATCGCGACGGTCACGACGCCGGCCGCCACGAGCAACAGCACGAGCGGCTGGCGCAACTGAAGCAGGAAGCGCGCAAAAGCGCTTTTTCCCTTGCGCCGGGTCAGGACGTTCGGGCCGTACGCTTCCATCCGGCGTTCGGCCTCGGCCGCGTCGAGGCCAACATCGGCGGATGTTTTGAGAATTTCGCAGACCTCGGCGGCCCCAAGGGTATGCCAGTCGGGCGAAGAAGACGTGTCCATGCTTGGTTCCTTGGCTCGGGTTCGGCCCTCGGAGATCCTGGGCAAGCCGGGGCCCCGGGGCGGCCGACCGCGCTTCGCTCTCCCCATGCGTTTTCGCCGGGCCGTCCGTTTCGTACCCCGTAATGCGGGGTACTACCAACAACCGTAGGGGTTGGGGCAAATCGACTGCATTGGTCCGGGACCGCACCGGATCGAAAGCCCGCGCGGCCGCGTCGCCGCATGTAAAAAACAGGTCACGCGTCATCGGGATTATTTACACCCGCGTCGGGAGATTCGTCCGCACAAAGCGAACCCAACCGTTGCGGGTCACCCGCCATGGACAAAACAGGTAGGAATTGGCTTGCGTCACTTTCCGTTAGCTTCGCAACCTTCTCGAAGCCCGGATTTGGTGACACATACCCCGTAAAATCAACTGCACGCATATGGACCATGGCCGAAGTCATGATCGGTTACATCATGCTCGGCGACCTGATTTCAATTTTGGCCAACAAACGGGCTAACAGGGCAAAGCTTCTAGCTGTTTTTTGTTTTATCTGAGGGGGAACAGACTGCCGGAGGGAGGCCAAAGGGACATGCCAAACAGCGCGCAAATCAGTGCCGAATCGCGCGCCGCCTGACTACGGTCACTGGATCAAAATTGGAGCAACTTCACAAGAAAAAAGAAAAGGGGCCACGATTTATTATCGTAACCCGCTGATATTGTTTTGGTACCGGGAGGGGGACTCGAACCCCCAAGGAGTTGCCTCCGGCGGATTTTGAGTCCGCTGCGTCTACCAATTCCGCCATCCCGGCCTGAACGTAAAATAATATCCTGAGCCTCTCGTCATTGTCAATTATTTTCCAGCTTGAGACAACCCGCCGAAACTGCTAGCCCTCCCCTGCCCCACTCGGGCAAGGAGTCCCCCAATGATTCCCCTCGGCCCCCTGGTCAACGGCGCCGCCATCATCGTGGGCGGCCTGCTCGGACTCACGCTCCACGGCCGCTTTCCGGACCGCGTGCGCATCATCATGTTCCAGGCCCTCGGCCTTTCCATCCTCCTCATCGGCTTCAAGATGGCGCTTGTCGTCACCGCGCCCCTGGTCGTGGTCGTCAGCATGCTCGCCGGCGCGGTGGCCGGGGAGCTCATGGACATCGAGCGCGCCATGGCCCGGGTGGGCGACGGGCTCAAGGCCCGGTTGCGCTCGGACAACGCCCTTTTCACCGACGGCCTGGTCACGGCCTCGGTCATCTTCTGCACCGGCACCATGGCCATCCTCGGTTCCTTCGACGAGGCGCTTCGCGCCGACCACACCCTGCTTTTCGCCAAGGCCGCCCTGGACGGCTCCGTGGCCCTGATCCTGGCCACCACCCATGGCTTCGGCGTGCTCCTTTCCTTTATTCCGGTAACCCTCTACGAAGGCGCGCTGGTCTACCTCGGCGCGGCCGGGCACGACTATTTCACCCCGGACAGGCTCACCCAGCTCTCCGCCGTCGGCGGGCTGCTCATCGTGGCCATCGGCTGCAACATGCTCGGGCTGCTTAAAATCAAGACGGCCAACCTTCTGCCGTCCATGGTTTTTGCCGTGATCCTGGCCCCGTTTTTCCAATAACACCTTTTGGCAACCGGTTTTCTTTACGCGCGCACCATTTTGCCGTACCACGGACCGGCCATGCACGAACTCTCCATCGCCCAAAGCCTGCTCGCCATCATTGAGGACGAAATGACCAAGCACGGCAAGGAAACACTCCTTACCGTCAAGGTCCGGCACGGCCGCCTCTCGGCCATTGTGCCCGAAGCCCTGGAAACGGCCTTCGAAGTCCTGACCATCGACTCGCGGCTGGCCGGCGCGAAACTGGAGATGGAGGAGACGCCCGTGGTCCTGCGCTGCCGCGCCTGCGGCCGCGAATTTTCGCCCGAGGGCGACTCGGCCTTCGCCCCCTGCCCCGGCTGCGGCGAGGAACTCGGACACACCGTGCTTTCCGGCCGCGAACTCTACATCGAATACCTCGAACTCGAATAGCGGAGGCTTGCCATGCAGATTCCCGTGGTGCGCAACATCCTGGAGGCCAATGATCGCATCGCCGCCGAACTCAAGGACTTTTTCGGCCACAAGGGCATCCTCGCGGTCAACATCATGAGTTCGCCCGGCGCGGGCAAGACCACGCTCCTCGAACGCACCCTCACCGAGCTTGGCGGCGAGATGCGCATGGCCGTGGTCGAAGGCGACCTGCAAACCGACAACGACGCCCGCCGCGTGGCCGCGACCGGCGCCCAGGCCGTGCAGATCAACACCGAGGGCGGCTGTCACCTGACCAGTTCGCAGGTCCAGGAAGCGATCAAAAGCCTCGACCTCACAGGCCTCGACATCCTTTTCATCGAGAACGTCGGCAATCTGGTCTGCCCGGCCGAATTCGACGTGGGCGAGGATTTCAAGATCACGCTTTTAAGCGTCACCGAGGGCGACGACAAGCCGGAAAAGTATCCGCTGATGTTCAACATCTCCGCCGCCCTGGTGCTCAACAAGGTCGACCTGCTCCCGTACGTGGACTTCGACATGGAACGGGCCAGCCGCCATGCCCGCGTGCTCAACGAACACATCGACATCTTTCCGGTTTCGGCCCGCAGCGGCGAGGGACTTGCCGACTGGTACGACTGGCTGCGCGCCCGACTCCGGGAAAAACGCGCCACGGCCTAGCCATATACGAATGTGCGAGAGGGGAACCCCTTTCAAGAAAGGGTTCTCCCCTCTCGCGCTCTCCCCTTCCGAAAGTTTTTATTTGGGCAATTCCGTATCAACTCGTCGCAAGTGCGGTTTGATGAGGAATTGCCTTAGTTTTTAGGGTATTGGAGCAGCGTTTCTCCACGGCAACGGAAAAGACGCCTCTGAAAAGAGGTCGCAGTGAATATCTTCTCATAGCACGTTGTTCCCACCGTCCCACCCCTGTGTGTTCCTTCTCCGACCGCTTTGGACGGAGCGGAGCAACCAAGGGCTGTTTCACTTTCTGAAACAGTCAAACATCCCCAGGCGTTGACCGTTTTCCTCGAAAGCGCCAATATTAAAAAATATCCAGTCTATTTAGATAGTTAGCAATGACAGGCCTGATCTCTGCTTGTGGCATGGCTTTTGTAATGCCCTGCCTGATTCCATTTTTGCAACATATTCAGGGAGAAGGCTATGGACGCGCTGTATCGCAAACTCGTTTATGGACTTGCCGTCGCCTGCCTGGTGCTGGCCGTCTCGGCCACCTGGGTCATGGCCCAGACCCAAGGCTTCGCGGCCGGATCGTTCAATTTCGAACCCCGCTTCGGCATCTTCGGCACCACCAACCAACGGGTCAATTCCATCTACACCTACGGTGGAGCGCTCAACTACTACGTCTTTGACAACGTGGCCGTGGAAGTCGAAGGCATGGGCGTCTACGTGGACCAGAACAAACGCTTTGAAACCGCCACCGGCATCGGCTCCAAGGCCTCGCCGGCCAGCGGCATCGCCGGCAACTTCAACGCCCGCTGGCACTTCGTGGCCACTTCCCAGGCGACCCTGTTCGCCGGCGCGGGTTTCGGCGGCCTGTGGTGCGATACCCAGGTGCCCTACAACGGCTTCGAAAACAACCTGACCGAAAACGGCGAGCTGGGCGCAACCTATTCCCTCACCCAGCAGCTGAGCCTCAAGGGCGCCGTCAAATACTGGCACATCGGCCAGTTCAACAAGCAGGGCGTCAACGCCTTCGGCGGCACCTTCGGCCTTAACGTGAGTTTTTAACAGGCCTCCCCTCCAAGGCCCTCTTGCCAATGCCCCTCTCGTCCACCAGCCGGCCGTCCACAGGACGGCCGGCTTTTTTCCATCCCCCCTTTTCATTTCCCGTCGACATCTCTATAGTTTCCACACGGCACGCCGAAAGGTAGGTACATGAGCAAGATTCTGGATCAGGACGAAGTCGATGCGCTGCTGCGGGGACTCTCCGGCGGCGAAATCGAGGCGGAAAACGACATCCTGGAAGACGACTCCGGGGTCGTGGTCTTCGACCTGTCCAACCAGGACCGCATCATCCGGGGCCGCATGCCGGTTCTGGAAATCATCAACGACCGCTTCGCCCGGCTCGCCTCCAACGCCATGGCCAACGCCATGCGCAAGCGCGCCGACGTCAACCCCATTTCCATCGACATGTCGAAATTCGGGGACTTCATGCGGTCGCTGCCCGTGCCCACCTCCATCAACATCTTCAAGCTCGACCCCCTGCGCGGCAACGCCATCCTCGTTGTCGACTCGCGGCTAGTCTTTGCCATGGTGGAGAGCTTTTTCGGCGGGGCCGGCTCCCAGCCCAAGATCGAGGGCCGCGACTTCACCCCCATCGAGCAGGCCATCATCAACCGTGTGGTGCGCATCGCCTTGGAAAACATGGAGGAATCCTGGCAGCCGGTGCATGAGGTCCACATCGAACTCGTGCGCAGCGAGGTCAATCCCCAGTTCGCCGCCATCGTGCCGCCAAGCGACGTGGTCATCGTGGTCACCTTCGAGGTGGAGCTCGAAAACGCCATCGGGTCGCTGATCGTCTGCCTGCCCTACGCCACCATCGAGCCCATCCGCACCAAGCTGTACGCCTCCTTCCAGACCGAGCGCCTGGAAGTGGACCATGCCTGGATCGCCCGGTTCAAGGAGCGGCTCATGGAAACGCCGGTGGAGATGCTGGTGCGCTTCGGCCGGTCCCAGATCACCGGCCGCCAGCTCCTTTCGCTCAAACCCGGCGACATCATCATGCTCGACAACGACGTGGACGCCCTGCTCGAGGCCGAGGTCCAGGGCGTGCGCAAGTTCCGGGGCATCCCGGGGCTGGTCAAGTCCAACAAGGCCTTCCAGATCGTCAAGGAAGAGGAAATCCACGTCGAATAGCCCTCGGTCCCGGACAGGCCCCGGCGCGCGCCGCAGCGGGAGTTCCCCCCTTGCTCCCCGGCCGCTCTTGTTGCCCCGCCGCATTTGTCCCGACGCCCCAGCCCGTTTTTTCCCATAACACACCGGAATACCTTCTTTAAACGAGAATTTCCGTCCTCAGGCCCATGGCCAAGCGTTTTGGGCCGTGATAGGGGGCTAAGCCGTGGAATCCACACTCGCTATTCCCATCGCCGCCCAACCCGACGACACCACCTGCGGGCCCACCTGCCTGGAGGCCATCTACCGCTACTACGGCGACGCCATGCCGCTCGATACCGTCATCCGCGAGGTGAAAACCCTGCCCGGCGGCGGCACCCTGGCTGCCTACCTCGGTTGCCATGCCCTGGCCCGTGGCTATGCGGCAAAGATTTACACCTTCGATCTGACCGTCTTCGACAGCACCTGGTTTGACGGCGCGCACGTGGACCTGCCGGGCAAGCTCAAACGGCAGCGCAAGTTCAAAAAAGGCCGGCGGCTGACCGCCACCACCGACGCCTGCCTCGAATTTCTGGAACTGGGCGGCGTCATCCGTTTCGAGGACCTGACGGCGGGGCTTATCCGCGCCATCCTCAAACGCGACCGGCCGATTCTGGCCGGGCTTTCCGCCACCTACCTCTACCGCACCGCGCGCGAGCGCGACGAAAGCGGGACCCTGATCTACGACGATGTGCGCGGCGAACCGGCCGGCCATTTCGTGGTGATAAACGGCTACGACGTCAAGCAGCGCTCGACCCACATCGCCGATCCGCTGCTGCCCAATCCCATAAGCCAGAGCCAGTATTACGAAGTGACACTCAACCACCTCGTCTGCGCCGTCATGCTCGGCATCATCACCTGCGACGCCAACCTGCTCGTGCTTTCCCCCAAAAAACGCGGCCGTCCCAAGTGACGGCAAAGGAGCTTACCCCCCGTGTCCGTTCTGGTGGTCATCGAGAACCCCGAAGACTGTTCCCTGGTCTTTTCCGGCGTGGAGCCGGTGGCGGCCAGGGCCTACCTGACCGACGAAACCTTCACCGGCCTGCGCGGTGTCAAGATCATCAATATCTGCCGTTCCTACCGTTACCAGTCCATGGGCTATTACGTGTCGCTTCTGGCCGAGGCGCGCGGCCACAAGCCCATTCCTTCCATCACCGCCATCCAGGACATGAAGTCCGTGGGCATCATCCGGGTGGCCTCGGGCGAGCTGGAAGACGTGCTGACCAAGGCGCTGGCCGATCGCGGGCCCGGCAAGGTCAGCTTCTCCGCCTACTTCGGCAAGACGCCGACAAAGGGGCTGGAGCAACTCGCTTCCAGGCTCTTCAAACTCTTTCCCTCGCCCCTGCTGCGGGCCGACGTGAACTTCCAAAACGGCTGGCAACTCCAGAACGTCTCGCCGCTGTCGGTCAAGGACATCCCCCCCGAGGAGCGCGATTTCGCCGAATCCGTATCCACGGAGTACTTCGCCGGCAAAAAGCTCATCATTCCCAAGCGTCCGGTCTCCCGCTACGACTTGGCCATCCTGCAGGATCCCGAGGAGACCCGCCCGCCCTCGAACGCCCGCGCCATCAAGCGGTTCGTCAAGGCGGCCGAGACGCTCGGCGTCGGGGTGGAACTCATCACCAAGGACGACTCCAACCGCCTGTCGGAATTCGACGCGCTTTTCATCCGCGAAACCACCAACGTCGACCACCACACCTACCGCATGGCGAGAAAGGCCGTGGCCGAGGGGCTCGTGGTCATCGACGACCCGGAATCCATCCTGCGCTGCTCCAACAAGGTCTACCTGGCCGAGGTGCTGGCCCGGCATAAAATCCCGGCCCCGCGCACGGTCATCGCCCATTGCAAGAACCTGGATCACATCCTGGAGGAACTGTCCCTGCCCTGTGTGCTCAAGCAGCCGGACAGCGCCTTTTCCCAGGGCGTGGTCCTGGCCCGGGAATCCGACGTCATGATGGCCGAGGCCAGGCGTTTTCTGGCCAAATCCGACCTGGTCATCGCCCAGGAATACCTGCCCTCGGATTTCGACTGGCGCATCGGCATCCTTGACAGGCGCCCCCTTTTCGCCTGCAAGTACTACATGGCCTCCGGGCATTGGCAAATTTTAAGCAAGGATAAAAGCGGCAGGGACATTTACGGCCGGGTGGAAACCCTGCCCGTGGGCAAGGTCCCCAGAAAGGTCATCTCCGCCGCGCTCAAGGCCGCCGACGCCATCGGCGACGGGCTCTACGGCGTGGACCTCAAGCAGGTCGGGGACAAGGTGTACGTCATCGAAGTCAACGACAACCCCAATATCGACGCGGGATACGAGGACGAGGTGCTCCAGGACGAACTGTATCTGCGTGTGGTGGAAGTCTTTCTCAAGCGTATCGAACTGCGCAAAACCGGGAGCCTCAACATATGAGCCGGGCCAAACCCCTTTTTTCCGCCTACGGGATTGAAATCGAATACATGATCGTGGACCGGGAGACGCTTGCCGTGCTGCCCGTGGCCGACAAGCTGCTTGCCGCCGCCGCCAAGGAGGAAAAGGCCTCCGACGTGGACATGGGCGAAATCACCTGGTCCAACGAACTGGTCAACCACGTGCTCGAGATGAAGGTGTCAAAGCCGGCCAAGAGCCTTTCCGGGCTGGCCGCCGCCTTTGCCGAAAACATCGCCGTGGCCGACGCCCTGCTTGCCCCCATGGGCGGACGTCTCATGCCTACGGGTGCGCACCCCTTCATGGACCCGCTTGCGGAAACGCAGCTTTGGCCCCATGCCTACAGCGAGGTCTACCAGGCCTTCGACGCCGCCTTCAATTGCAAGGGGCACGGCTGGTCGAACCTGCAAAGCATGCACATCAACCTGCCCTTTCGCGGCGACGAGGAATTCGGCCGGCTCCACGCCGCCATCCGCGCGCTCCTGCCCATCATGCCGGCCCTGGCCGCTTCCACGCCCATTTTAAACGGGCAGTTCACCGGCTTCCTCGACGCCCGCATGGAGCAGTACTCCAAAAACGCCGCCCGCGTGCCCTCGGTCATGGGCGTGGTCATCCCCGAGCCGGTCTTTTCCGAACAGGAATACCGCGACAGGATCCTGGCCCCCATGTACCGCGACATCGCGCCGCTCGACCCCAAGGGCGTGCTGCGCGACGAGTTTTTAAACGCCCGGGGAGCCATCGCCCGCTTCGACCGCTCGACCATCGAAATTCGGGTCCTCGACACCCAGGAATGTCCGGCCGCCGATCTGGCCCTGGCCGGCGTGGTGACGGCGGCACTCAAGGGGCTGGTGGAGGAGCGCTGGTCCAGCTACGAGGAGCAAAAGGCCCTTTCCACCCGGGAGTTGGCGGCCATTTTCAACCAGACCATCGCCAATGCCGGCCGCACCGTGGTCCCCGAGGAGTACGCCCGGCTGTTCGGGGTCTACGCCCCGTCGAGCATTCCGGCCCGCGTCATCTGGCGGCGGCTGGCTTTCAGTTCGCTTCCGGCCATGGATTTCGACCCGGATTGGGAAAAGCCGCTGGCCGTGCTCGTCGACCAGTCGAGTCTGGCCCGGCGGATCCTGGCCGCCGTGGACGGCGATTACCGGCACGCGGCCGTGAAGCGGACGTACGGGGAGCTGTGCGACTGTCTGGCCGCAAACGAGCCCTTCAATGCCGGCATCCTGGGCGCTCCTTATTTCCTGTGAGCACGGCGGCAACGCCGTGCCGCCGGAGTATGCGCCGTTTTTCGCGCACTGGCGGGACCTGCTCGTCTCCCACCGGGGCTTCGACGCCGGGGCGCTGGTCACGGCGGGCGCCCTGGCCGCTGCTTGCGACGCGCCGCTTTTCGCGGCCACCACCAGCCGGCTGGTGGTGGACCTCAACCGCTCGATCGGCCACCCCGGGCTTTTTTCCGAGATCACCAAGCCCCTCCCCGCCGCAGTCAAAAAAAACATCCTGGCGGAGCACTACCAGCCCCACCGGCAGGCGGTGACGGCAGCCGTGGCCGGGCTGCGCGAGCAAGGCAAGACCGTGCTCCACATCGCCAGCCACAGCTTCACCCCGCGCCTGGCCGGCGTGACCCGGCGTTGTGATGTCGCCTTTCTCTACGCCCCCGGGCGGACGGCCGAAAAAGCCTTTTGCCTCGACTGGAGGCGTGCGCTGGCCAGCCTTGACCCCGGTCTGTTGTTGCGCCGAAACTACCCGTATCGAGGCACGGCGGACGGCCTGACCACGGCGCTTCGCCGCCGTTTCGGCGAAGGCTACCTGGGCATCGAGTTGGAAGTGAACCAGCGCTTCGTCCAGGCCGGCGAGGCCGCTCTGACCGGGCTCGATGATCGCCTCGTCGCCTCCCTCGAACACGCGCTGGCTATGGAACCCGCATAGGCCAGGGTCCCCGACGCCCGATCGCGCCGACTTGTTGCGGGCGCGCCGGCCTGCTATCCCTCTCCCATGCCCTATCCCCGATCCCGGTTTTGTCGCCAGGCGACCCCGCTCGTTATGCTCGTGGGGGCGCTCTTGTTTTTTGCCGCGTCGGCGCATGCCGCCCCCCTGTCCGCAACCTCCCGGCCGGATTTCGCCGTGGCCGGCCTGCCGACCCGGCTGGCCCGGGTCGGGGACGGCGTCGTCGCCTACAAGACCATAGGCAGCGGGCCGCCGCTGCTGCTTTTGACCGGCTACGCCTGCTCCATGGACAGCTGGGACGGGACCCTCGTGCGCGACCTGGCCGCCGGGCGACGGCTCATCCTGTGCGATTACCCGGGCGTCGGGCGTTCCACCGCCCTGGCCGCGCCTTTCACCATGCGCCGTCTGGCCGACGTTGCCGCCGGACTCCTCAGCGCCCTGGCCATCCCCAAGGCGGATGTCCTCGGCTGGTCCATGGGCGCGGTCGCCGCCCTGGAGCTGGCCCTGGCCCATCCGGAACGCGTGGGCAGGGTGGCCTGCCTCGGCGCGGCCTTTTCCCCGGAGACGGTGGTAAAATCGGTTGCGCGCATGAGCGCCATGACGCCCGAGGCCTTTCGGAACAGCCTTTTCCCCAAACCCTGGCGGGAGGCCCATCCCGAAGCGCTTTCCCGCCTACCCCGCCAAACGACTCCCATTCCGGCCACGACCCTGGTCGGGGAGCGCGAGGCCCTGGCGTCCTGGCCCGGTTTCACCGGCCGGATTTCCGCCCTCAAGGCACCGGTATTGCTGGTGGTCGGCGACGAGGACTGGGTCACGCCGCCCGGGGAAAGCGCCGCCCTGGCCCGGCAACTTCCCAGCAGCCGCCTCGTGCGCATGGAAAACGCCGGGCACTGGCTCCAATACCAGGACCCGGCGGAACTGGCCCGGCTGATCGGCTGGTTCCTCAAAGGACGCCCGGCCACCCCTTGACGCCGGTCGGCCCCCCGGTCATTTTTGCGCCATGCCCCCCAGTCCACCGCCATCGCCGACGCCGCTCCCCGTCATCAAGCTCAACAGCGTGCGGCTGCGCACCTGGCAGGCGCTTTTCACCGCTCCGCCGCGAAGCGACATCGCCTGGAACGAGGTCATCGCGCTGATACGGGCCCTCGGCGGCCGGGAACTCCCCCGACGCCAGAAAACCGCCGGCTCGCGCGTCCGTTTCCTGCTCGGCGGGGTCAAGGGCTTTTTCCACCGCCCCCATCCCGAAAACGTGCTCGGCAAGGGCTGCGCCGTCGATGTCCGGGAATTTCTCATCCGGGCCGGCATGGCCGGGCAAGATCAGGAGACAGCATGATGGGCGACGATACCTGCTATACGACCTACAAGGGCTATTGTCTGGAATGCGCCGAAGAAGACGGCGAGCTGCACGGCCACATCGCCGGCATCCGCGACGTGGTGACCTTTCATGGCGAGACCCCGGAAGCGCTCATGGACGCTTTCCGGGAAGCTGTGGACGACTACCTGGACGTCTGCGGCGAAGCCTGCCTCGCGCCCGATGATGCAAAAGGCACTGGGGGAAAACTTTTCTGAAGAAAAGTTTTCCCCCAGGCCCCCTTTCAAAAGACTTTAGTGGTGACGGGATGTTATGCGTCACCCCTTCGTATAGCTATAAAGTTTAGGAAGGGGAGAGCGCGAGAGGGGAGAATCCTTTTCAAAGGGTTTCCCCTCTCGCACGTTTCCTTTTCTTAACTTCTTAACTGCTTGTAGTAATTAACAAGCGCGTTGGTGGAGCAGTCGTGGGAGGCGACCGGGGCGTTGTTCTCGAGTTCCTTGAGAAGGGTTCCGGCCAACACCTTGCCCAGTTCCACGCCCATCTGGTCGTAGGAGTTGATGTCCCAGATAGTGCCCTGGGTGAAGATCTTGTGCTCGTAGAGCGCGATGAGCGTGCCGAGGGTCTTGGGATCGAGGGTCTTGTAGAGAAACGAGTTGGTCGGCCGGTTGCCGGAAAAGGACTTGGCCCGGGAAAGCAGTTCGAGGCGATCGGCGTCGTAACCCTTGTTGGCCAGCTCCGCTTTGGCCTCCTCCTCGGTCTTGCCGCGCATGAGCGCCTCGGTCTGGGCGAAGAAATTCGACAGCAGCATGTCCTGGTGCCGGCCGAGCGGATTGTGGCTTGTGGCGGCAGCCAGGAAGTCGCAGGGGATGAGCTTCGTGCCCTGGTGGATGAGCTGGTAAAAGGCATGCTGGCCGTTGGTGCCGGGCTCGCCCCAGATGATCGGGCCGGTGGAGTACGGCACGAAGCGGCCGTCGGTGGCCACGGACTTGCCGTCGCTTTCCATGTCGCCCTGCTGAAAATAGGCGGCAAACCGCGTCAGGTACTGGTCATAGGGCAGGATGGCCTGGGTCTGGGCGCCAAAGAAGTTGTTGTACCAGATCCCGACAAGCCCCATGACGACCGGGATATTTTCATTGAGCGGCGTGTTGCGGAAATGCTCGTCCGCGACGAACGCCCCTTCCAGCATGGCCTCGTAGTTGTCGAACCCCACAGCCAGGGCGATGGACAGGCCGATGGCCGACCACAGCGAATAGCGCCCGCCGACCCAGTCCCAGAAAGCGAACATGTTGGCCGTGTCGATGCCGAATTTGGCCACGGCCCCGGCGTTGGTGGAAAGGGCCACGAAATGCCTGGCCACGGCCGCCTCGTCCCCCGCTGTCGCCAGGAACCAGTCCCGGGCCGTGTGGGCGTTGGCCATGGTCTCGAGGGTGGTGAAGGTCTTGGAGGCGATGATGAACAGCGTTGTCTCGGGCGAAATGCGCTTGAAGGTCTCGGCCAGATGCGTGCCGTCCACATTGGACACGAAATGGGCGGTGATGCCGGGCACGGCGTAATGGGCCAGGGCCAGCGTCGCCATCTGCGGGCCCAGGTCCGAGCCGCCGATGCCGATATTGACCACGTCGGTGATCTTTTTCCCGGTGTAGCCCGTCCAGGCTCCGGAGTGCACCTTGGCGCAGAAATCGCGCATCTGCCCGAGGACCCGGTTCACCTCGGGCATGACGTCCGCGCCGTCGACGTAAATCGGCCGATTGGACCGGTTGCGCAGGGCCACGTGCAGCACGGCCCGGTCCTCGGTGCGGTTGATCTTCTCGCCGGAAAACATGGCGTCGCGCCGCGCTTCGACCCCGGCCTGCCGGGCCAGGTCGAAAAGCAGCGCCATGGTTTCCGCCGTGATCCTGTTTTTGGAGTAGTCGAACAGGATATCCCCCAGACGCAGCGAAAACTTGGCGAATCGGTCGGGATCGGCGGCAAAGAGGTCCCGCATGTGCAGGTCCTTGACCGTGGCGTGGTGTCTGACCAGGGCCGCATGGGCGGGCAATTCGGTCATAAGCGGCATGGCGAAAGCTCCTTGGGACGAATACGTCGGTTAACGGGACGCCATCCTGGCCGCATGCGGATGCAGCAGCCGGTTGGCCCGGCCCAGAAAACGTCTGTGATGCGGGCGATCCAGGGCCAAGTGACCGTATACCACGAGTTTGGCCCAATCCTCGATGAAAAGCCAGACAAGGCAGTATCCCCAGATGAGGCCCACGTACTCCCAGGGCACGGCGGCCACGAACCAACCGAGGCCCACGCAGGCCGTGGCCAACGCCTTGGTGGCAACGGCCGACCAGATCATGGCCGGCGCGGGATAGGGCGCGGCCCAGAAAGGCTTTCGCGTGCGGGCGACGAAAAGGGTCAGGTGCCCGGCCACGGCGAGCTTTAAAAAGACGAAGGACTGTATCTGGGCCAGATCGAGTTTGAGGTAGGTCTTGGCGAGAATGAGCAGCCCGAAGGTTTCGATGACGCCGATGGTGCCGAGCACCGTGGAAAGCGTCAGCACCCGGCGCATGTCCCAGCGCACCGGATTGGGGTCGAGATAGGTGTTGTCGTAGGCGATGGTCATGATCGGCACGTCGTTTAAAAGCGCCAGCAGGATGATCATGACCGCGGTGATGGGATAGAAGTTGTAGACCAGGATGGCCAGCACCACGAAGAACATGATGCGGATGGTCTCGGTGATGCGGTAGATGGCGTAGGAATTCATGCGTTCGAAGATGCGCCGGGCGTATTCCACGGCCGAGACGATGACGGAGAGTCCGGGCGCGGTCAGCACCAGATCGGCGGCGGCCCGGGCGGCGTCGGTGGCCCCGGACACGGCGATGCCGACGTCGGCCTGCTTGAGGGCCGGGGCGTCGTTGACGCCGTCGCCGGTCATGCCGACAAGGTGTCCCCGGTCCTGCAAGGCACGCACGATGCCGTACTTGTGCTCGGGAAAGACCTGGGCAAAGCCGTCGGCCTCTTCGATGCGCCGTTCGACATCACCCGGCAGGCGCGAGACGTCGGCATCGGCGGCGAAGAATTCCCCGGCCGAAACCATGTGGACGCCAAGGCCGAGCTGACGGGAAATTTCCCGGCCGATGGCCGTGTTGTCGCCGGTGACCATCTTGACGGCGATGCCGTGCTCCTTGGCCTTGGCGATGGTGGTCGCCGAATCCTCGCGCGGCGGATCGGACAGCGGCAGGATGCCGGAAAAGACCCAGCCCCCCTCCCCGTCCTTGCGGGCGACGCCCAGGGTCCGCGACCCCTTGGCGGCAAGGGCCTCGATGGCGGCGTCGGCCTTGGCCGCGTCGTCCTTGGACAGAGCGCAAAGGCCCATGACCACCTGGGGCGCGCCCTTCGTTACTTTAAACGTCGAGCCCGAGGCGTCGGCAACCGTGGCCTCGGTGCGCTTGCCCACCGGATCGAAGGGGGTAAACGCCGTCTGCTTATAAGCGTCGAGAGATTTTGGATCGACCAGGGAATGGATAATGGCCAGATCGATGACGTCGTTGTCCTCGGCCTTGGAGGCCAGCGCGCCGGTCAGGATCAGGTCGGCCGGGTCCTTGGCGGCGAAAACCAGCGGCTCGCCGAGCGTCAGCTTGTTCTGGGTGAGCGTCCCGGTCTTGTCCGAACACAGGATGTCCATGCCGGCCATCTCCTCGATGGCCTCCAGGCGCGAGACGATGGCCTTGAGCCGGGAAAGCGCCAGCGCGCCCACGGCCATGGTCACGGAGAGCACCGCCGGCATGGCCACCGGGATGGCGGCCACGGTCAAAATGAGCGCGAACTGGACCAGATCCAGGACCTTCTCGCCCCGGTCGAGGCCGACCAGAATAAGGACCGCGACCAGGGCCAGGGTCAGGTAAATGAGGTAGTCGCCGATGGTCATGACGGCTTTCTGAAAATGGGACACCGAACCGGCGCTGGAGACGAGCTTGGCCGTCTTGCCGAAAAAGGTGTTGGCCCCGGTACCCGTCACCACGGCCGTCATCTCGCCCTGCTTGGCCACGGACCCGGAATAGACCGTATCCCCCACCTTCTTGGCCACGGGCAGGGATTCGCCGGTCAGGGCCGCCTGATCGACGCTTAAATAATCGCCGTCCAGGCAGCAGGCGTCGGCCGGCACCACGTCGCCCAGGCGCAGGCGGATGACGTCACCCGGCACGAGCGTGTCGGCTGCGATCTGGACAAGCTTGCCGTCGCGGTAGGCCCGGGCCATGAGCGCCAGCTGATTTTTCAGCGCAGCCAGGGTGCCCGCCGCCTTGTGCTCCTCGAAAAAGCCGATGGCCGCGTTGAAGATGAGCAGCACCACAATGATGGCCAGATCGGCCCAGTGCCTAACCACGGCCGAGAGCACGGCGGCCGCCTCGATCATCCAGGGGATGGGGCCCCAGAAATAGCCGAACAAGCGCAAAAGCGGGTTGACCTTTTTTTCCGGCAGGGCATTGGGGCCGAACTTGGCCAGCCGTTTGGAGGCCTCGTCGGCACTCAGGCCGGCCGGAGTGGTTTCCACTTCCTTGAGGATGTCGTCGACGCTTTTTTTCGGGGACGCGGCAGTGGTATCGGCCATGGAGGACCTCCTCGGGCGAAACGACGAGGGAATAACGCGACGGTACCGATCCGCTAGCACATCGGTCGGGGAAATGCACTGCTCCGTGCGCGTTTTGTCGGGATCGCAATGGTATTGTTACGCGCCCGGCGCGGGAGCGGCCAATTGCAGCACCGCCTTGGCGTAGCCCTGGCGCAGGGCTTCCATATAGGTGGCGTCCACGGGACCTTTCCAGGTGGTGATTTCGGAAAACCGCTTGGGGATGTGCGTGTTGATCGGATCGTAGCCGGTTTCCATCTTGCGTCGCCAACGTTCGCATCTGGCATGTTCGCTGGCCGCATCGATGTTGGCGGCCAGCTCCCCATGGCCCAGACAGGAAAGCACTTCGGCCACGACCTCGGGCTTGTAGACTTCCCGGGCGAACAGGCAGGCCACAAGACAGGTAAGCAGCACGCGTTCGCGTTCGTCGTCCACAAGGAATTTGACCACCGCGTCCACGTCCTTTTCCTTGTGCTTCTGGTCGTAGGAATAGGCCCCGGTATCGAGGTGGGAATGGCGGAAGGCCACGGTCTGGGAGGCGAAATAGGTTTCGCCCGTGGCGTAGCCGGCCATCTCCTGGCCCAGCACGCAGGCGAAGTCCTCGCCGCCGTACTGGGAAGCCGCGACCAGCGCCCCCTGGCCAAGGGCGGCGTAGAAATCGTTGGCCTTGTGCCCGAGCAGCCACATGGCCCGCTTGAAGGCGGCCGCGTCGCCGAACGTAAGTCTGACCTCGGTTTCCTTTTCGGTAATAAGTCCCTTGGTCGTGGCCTCGACGGCCCAGGCCAGGGCCACGCCGGCCGAGATGATGTCCAGGCCCTGCCGGTCGGCCACGTCGTTTATGGCCAACACCTCGGTCGGGTCGGTGACGCCGAGCATGGGGCCGGCGGCGAAATTGGGCTCATGGTCGTAGGCCACCTGATGGATGGCGAAGCGGTGGGAGGCGGAAAACATCTCCCGCACCATGCCCACGTGGATGCAGCCCACCGGGCAGCCGGAACAGGCGGCGTTGTGCATGAGGAGCTTTTCCGCAAAGGCCTCGCCCGAGATCTTATCCGCCTCGGGGTCGCTCGTCGCGGCCAGGTTGCGCCAGGGCAGGGACTTGAGTTCGTTTAGGGGCAGCACGTTGGCCGGGGTGCCGAGGTTGTGGTACTTTTCCATCATCCCCGAAGCCGTGACTTTCTCGTGGATCTCCTTGAAAAGCTTGGGATAGCTTTTGTCCTCGGGCAGCGGCAGGTCGCCGTCGCCCATGACCACCACGGCCTTGCAGTTTTTGGCACCCATGACCGCCCCGGCCCCCAACCGGCCGAAATGGCGGTAGGTGTCGACGTTGATGCAGGCGTAGGCGCTGCCGTTTTCCCCGGCCGGGCCGATGCGCATGATGGAGCGGTGGCCGGAGGCACCGGCGGCGATCTTGCGCAGGAGCTTGCCCGTGGTGAAGACGTCGGCCCCGCGCAGGAAATGGACGTCGATCAGTTCGATGCGCCGCGAGCCGACCACCAGCACCGACAGGCGCGGAGCCCGGCCCGTCACGACCAGCGCGTCAAGGCCGGCGAACCGCAAGGCCAGGGCCGAGCGACCGCCGGCGTGGGACTCGGCGTAATTGTTATTGTAGGGCGATTTGAAGCCGCACACGGTCTTGCTCATGAGCGGAAAATAGCCTGTTGCCGGGCCGATGGCGAAAATGAGCGGCTGGCGCGGATCGAACGGGGCCTCCCCGGGCAGGCCGTATTTGGAATAGAGCAGCGCCGCCAGCCCCGAACCGCCGATCCACAAGCCGCGCCCGGGCACCATGACCAGATCGCCCCGCCCCTGGGACAGGTCGTAGACGAGTACGCGGAAGAGGTCCTTGTCGTTGTCATTTGGCGACATCGCAGCTCTCCATACAGGGCGCGGCAGAAGCCTCGGCATCGACGAGCTCCAGGCAGCCATGGGGACAATACGGTATGCACTGGCCGCAGTGGATGCACACGCTGGGGTTGCCGGCGGCGTCGATATTGATGGCATCGACCGGGCAGGCCTTGGCGCACTCGCCGCAGCGGATGCACAGGTTTTTTTTGAGCAGCACGCCGCCGCCGGATTTGCGCTGGACCATGGCTCCGGTGGGACAGGCGGCGGCGCAGGGGGCGGGATCGCAGGCCAGGCACAGGATGGCCTGGAAGCCGCTGGACACGCCGCCCGTGGAACGGATGCGGATGCCGGCGGTGTTCCAGGACAGGTTCTTGTAGACCAACCGGGCGCAGGCCAGCGAGCAGGAATGGCAACCAATACAGCGTTCCATGCGCACGGCGCGATGGATCTTCATGTTAAACTCCGGCCCCTTGGCCTAAAAAGGCATAATCGTTCCGGGGGATTCCAGATAGCCATAGTGGCAAACCCGTCAAAACAGGTCAACAGTCGCGGCGTGACGGTTTGAATTTTTACGGGGGCCCGGAAGGATTTCTTGACCAGCCGCCCGATTGCGCCTATAGACCTTCTTCCCAATGGGGGCGTAGCTCATCTGGGAGAGCGACGCGTTCGCAACGCGTAGGTAGTGGGTTCAAGTCCCATCGCCTCCACCAAGAAAATAAGGGCCTTGCGGCTGACGTCGCAGGGCCCATTTTCTTTGCCCTTTCTCCCGGCCATTGCCCCCCACCCGAAATTGTTGCATATTACCATGATCCGACACCCATGGGAGGTCGCCTTGCCCCCATCCGCCCGAGAGCTCCTGGCCAGGCTGGCTCCGGATTTCCCCGCCCGCCACGTCGGCGAGATCTATACCGACACCACCGAATTCATGAACATCAGCGCCGGCGACGTGATCAAGCTCGGCGAGCGCCATTTCCTGGTCCTGCGCGACGAGGCCGAACGCCGCTTCGGCCTGGAAGACCCCAAATTCTGGGTCAAGCGCTGCCGCAACCTGGAAACCGGCAACCGCAACCTGCTCAAGCTCGTTTTCAACGAGAGCTTTCCCATGACCATCGGCACCATGGTCGTCACCTGCACCAGGAGCCCCCGCAAGGAATCGCGCATACTCGATCTCGTGCGCGGCGATCCCCGCTTCATGCAGGGCGAAACGGTCCTGGATACGGCCGGAAATCCGGTGCGCATCCTGGAGGTCGTGGCCGGCAAACGCCTGGACGAAAAGATCGAAGCCCTGGAAATGCCCCACCGGGACTATTTCCACACCCTTTTCCCCGACGTGCTGGCCCGGTTCATCGAGGCCTGCGAGGCCATCGCCTGGCTCCACGAGCGCAACGAAAAGCACGGCGACGTGCGCCGCGACCACCTTTACGTCAGCTACGACACGGGCCGCTATGTCTGGATCGACTTCGACTACACCTTCGATTTCCAGGAAAGCCCCTTCGGCCTGGACCTGTTCGGCCTCGGCAACATCATCCAGTTTTTGGTGGGCATGGGCCAGCACACCACCCAGTCCATCACCCCGGCCCAGCGCGAACTGATCGAACCCGAGGACTGCTCCATCATGTTCGCCAACCGCATCGTGAACCTTAAAAAGCTCTTTCCGTACATACCGGATGCGCTCAACAACGTCCTGCTGCGGTTTTCGCTCGGAGCGAACGTCTTTTACGACGCGACCAGGGACCTCATCCGCGACCTGACCAAGGCGCATGACGCCCTCGACGCGTAAGCCCCAATCCATCCCGCCACGATACGGCCGGAAACACCTCCCGGAGGCACCATGCGCGACACGAAAATCCTGATCGCCTTCGACGGCTCGGACAATTCGCTCCGGGCCGTTTCCTACACCGCCGCCATGATCGGCGGCGGCCAGAAACGCCTGGTCACCGTGGCGGCCATCGAACGGCCGCCGGATCGCGACCTGTTCCCGGACGACCTCTCCTGGAAGGCGGAATGCGCCCGTCGTGTGGACGCCATGCGCGCCTCGCTGCTCGACGCCAAGGCCATGCTGGTGGCGGTCGGCATCCCCGACGACTGGGTGGAGACGCGGTTCGTGGAAAGCTGCCGCTCGCCGCTGCGGGAATCCATGGAATGCAGCATCGGCACGAGCATCGCCCTCGAAATCCTGCGCCTGGCCGAGGAAGGCGGCTTCGGTACGGTGGTGGTCGGCCGGCGCGGCGTGTCCAAACAGGAAGAATTCCTCTTCGGCTCCGTGTCGACCAAGATCATCCACGCGGCCAAAGGGCTGGCTGTATGGGTGGTAGCATAGGAAAAGTGAAGAAGGTGCGAGAGGGGAAACCCTTTCAAGAAAGGGTTCTCCCCTCTCGCGCTCTCCCCTTCCTAAAGTTTATAATGATACGAATGGCTGACGAAAAACGCACCGTCACCGTGAAAAGTTTTTGGTGAGGGGGTCTGGGGGAGAACCTTTTTTCAAAAAGGTTCTCCCCCAGCTCTTCTCAAACCAAACGCATCGCCAGGTCGAGGGCGGCTTCCAGGCTACCGGTGTCGGCCCGGCCGGTGCCCACCAGATCGAAGGCCGTGCCGTGCCCGACCGAGGTGCGCACAAAGGGAAGCCCGAGCGTCACGTTCACCGTTTCGCTAAAGTGGAGCATCTTGAGCGGCGGCAGCCCCTGGTCATGATACATGGCCAGGATGGCGGAAAATTCCCCGCCGACCGCCCGGTGAAAAACCGTGTCCGCCGGCAGCGGTCCGACCGCCCCCACGCCCTTGGCCACGGCCGCCATGATGGCGGGACGCACCACGTCCTCGTCCTCGCGGCCGAGGAGTCCCCCCTCCCCGGCATGAGGATTGAGCCCGCAGACCGCAATGGGTTTGTCCGCCACGCCAAGGCGCCTCACATAGTCCCAGGTCAGTTCCAGACAGCGCACCACCCGGTCGTAGGTGACCAGGGACGGCACTTTGGCCAGGGGCGGATGGGTGGTGACGAGGCTGACCCGCAGTACCGGGCCGCACAGGTGCATGCACACGCCCTCGCGCCCCACGCCCGAACGCTCGGCCAGAAATTCCGTGTGCCCCGGAAAGGCGAATCCGGCTTCGTTGAGCGCCGCCTTGGACAGCGGCCCGGTAACGAGTCCCCAATCGGGATGCTTGGCCAGGATGGGCACGGCGTATTCCAGGGATTCGCCCGCGGCCAGCCCGCCGGCCGGCGTCTCCTTCCCCGGGGTGGCCGGAAGCCCGGCCAGACGCGGCGGCGTCAGGAGATAAATGCCGGGCGCGCGATCGGCCAGGGCGCTCGGGTTGGCCGGGTCCAGGGGTGTCCAGAACGGGGTGATGGAAAAATGCCGGCAGTGGTGGACGAGGGGCGCTTCCGGGCCGATCAGGGCCAGCCGGAGATCCGGGTAGGCCTTGGCGGCGAGAAGCCGGCAGATCAGTTCCGGCCCGATGCCGTTTACGTCGCCCAGGGTCATGAGGATGGGGGGGAGTGTTTTGTACATGGTATACCGTATTTTTTCTTTTGAACGACGGGGGGATGACGGAATGGATGGTGATGGTGATGGAGATGGAGGCCTGGGAGGGGTGTGCCCGAGGCGGGCGGCGCATATTTGAAGAATACGCCTTCGCCTCGGCCACCCCCCTCCCAGGCCCAGCCCATGCGGCCCATTCCGCAAAATGAGGAAGACCCGTTGTCCTGACGGAAACGTAAGGAAATAGCGAGGGCACGACAAGATGAAGGATGCAGGAATAAGGAAGCTGCGAAAACCTGTTGCCCCTTAAAGGGGGCCGGGGGAAATTCCCCCCGGTGGTGGAGGGTCTGGGAGGAGGCAAAGCCTCCTCCCAGTGCTTCCCTACTCCGGCGTAAAGGCGACGGCGGCCAGGGGGGGAAGTTTGAGGGACAGGAAGTAAGGCCAGCCGCCGTAGGTGGTGGGCCGGGCCGTGACGCCGCCGTCGTTGCCGGCGTCGGTGCCCCCGAAGTAGGTGGAATCGGAGTTGTAGATTTCGCGCCAGAATCCCGGCACGCGGCAGCCCACGGTATAGGCCTCGCGCACGATGGGGGTGAAGTTGAAGGCCCACAGGATTTGCGAGCCGTCCGGGGCCTTGCGCAGGAAGGTGATGACCGAGGAGGCATAATCGGACAGGTCCACCCATTCGAAGCCGGTCCAGTCGTTATCCTGGCTGTACATGGCCGGATAGGCCTTATGCAGGGTATTGAGCGCCCGCACGAGGTTCATGGCCCCCTGGTGCGGGGGAAACCGGGTCAGCACCCAGTCGAGCTCCTCGCGGGAAGTCCACTCTTTCCACTGTCCGAACTCGCAGCCCATGAAAAGGAGCTTCTTGCCGGGATGTGCCCACATATACGAGAGGAAAAGGCGCAGGTTGGCCATCTGCTGCCATTGATCCCCGGGCATCTTGCCAATGAGCGACCCCTTTCCGTGGGTCACCTCGTCGTGGGACAGCGGCAGGATGAAATTCTCGTGAAAGGCGTAGAGCATGGAGAAGGTGAGCTGGTTCTGGTGGTAGGAGCGATAGACCGGGTCCTTGGTAAAATAATCGAGCGTATCGTTCATCCAGCCCATGTTCCACTTGAAGGTGAAGCCCAGGCCCCCGGTGTAGACCGGCCGGGACACGCCGGCCCAGGAGGTGGACTCCTCGGCGATCATGGCCGCGCCGGGAAAATGATCGTGGACCACGACATTGAGGTCACGCAGGAAATCGATGGCGTCGATGTTCTCCTTGCCGCCGAACTTGTTGGGAATCCACTGCCCTTCCTTCCGGGAGTAATCGAGGTAGAGCATGCTGGCCACGGCGTCGAGGCGCAGGCCGTCGATGTGAAATTCCTTGAACCAGTAAAGCGCATTGGAGAAAAGAAAATTGCGCACCTCGTGGCGGCCGTAATTGAAGACGTAGGTGCCCCAGTCCGGATGCTCGCCCTGCCGCGGGTCCTCGTGCTCGTAGAGCCCGGTGCCGTCGAAGCGGCCCAGGCACCATGCATCCTTGGGAAAATGGCCGGGAACCCAATCGAGGATGACGCCGATGCCGGCCTGATGGCAGGCGTCGATCAGAAAGCGCAGGTCCTCGGGCGTACCGAAGCGCGAGGTCGGGGCGAAATAATGCCCGGTCTGGTAGCCCCAGGATTCGTCCAGGGGATGTTCGGCCAGGGGCATGAACTCGATATGGGTAAATCCCAGGTCGCGCACGTAGGGCACGAGGGTTTCGGCCAGTTCGCGGTAGGAGTAGAACGAACCGTATTCCTTCGTGTTCCAGCGCCAGGAGCCGGGGTGGACTTCATAGACGGAAATGGCGTCGTTTATGGGCAGTCCCTTGGCCCGCCGGGCGTCCATCCAGGCTGCGTCGTTCCAGGAGTACTCGTCCAGGCCCCAGGCCCGAGCGGCCACGCCGGGGCGCACCTCGGCAAAAAAGGCGAAGGGATCGGTCTTGAAGACGGTGTCGCCGTATTTCCCGGTAACCGCGAACTTGTAGAGATCCCCGTGGGAAAAGCCAGGGATGTAACCGGCCCAGACGCCCGAGGCCGCAACCGGAAACAGCGTATGTTCGCCGGCCTTCCAGTCGTTGAAATCCCCGACCACGGACACGGCCTTGGCATTGGGCGCCCAGACGGCGAAACGGTAGCCCGGGCCCTTTGGCCCTTCCTGGGCATGGGCGCCGAGCACGCGGTACAGGTCCCAGTGCTTGCCCTGGCCGAAGAGGTAGATATCGAGTTCGCCGATATCCACGGGCAGGCACGGCGTGTTGGTCTTCTTCTTGGCGGAGGCTTTCATGCAAGGGCTCCTTTTTTCTCCCGCCCAAGGCGGCCGGCAAGGCGTACATGCGGGGCCGACGGCGACGAACCGGGAGCGATCCGGCGCGATATGGTGCACGGACCTCGCGGTGGCAACGCCTTCGCCGAGGCCCCGGCAGGAGGAGGACGCCGGAGGCGCTCTCCCAACGCCTCTTAAATATCCGCGCCGAGTTCCCGGTACAGGCTGATGTAGTTCTTGGCCGCCTTTTCCCAGGAATAGTCCGACCGCATGGCCCGCACCACCATGCCCCGCCAGGCCTCGGGCTGAGCCCACAGTTCCAGGGCGTCGCGCACGGCCTGGAAAAAGAGCTCCGGGTCGGGCTCGTGGAAGGTGAATCCCGTGGCCTCGGGATCGGGCCAGGGCACGATGGTGTCGCGCAGCCCGCCCACGGCCGTGGCCACGGGTGGCGTGCCGAAACGCAGGGCATACATCTGGGTCAGGCCGCAGGGCTCGTAGCGCGAGGGCATAAGGAAGATGTCCGACCCGGCCTGGATGCGGTGGGCCAAATCCTCGGTGTAGCCGATGCGCACCACCAGTTTCCCGGGATAGCTCTCCATCATGTCGAGCAGCACGGCCTCGTAGTCCAGGCTTCCTTCGCCAAGGACCACCACGGCCACGTCCTGCTCCATGAGCCGTCCCATGATGTCGATCAGGAGATCGACGCCCTTCTGGTCGCGGATGCGGCCGATAAAGCCGAGGATGGGCCGCTTGAGGAACCGGCGGTCGATCCCGAGCTCGGCCACGAGGTTGCGCTTGCAGGTCTTCTTCCCGGCCAGATCGTCGGGACTGTAGGCGCTTGGCAGATAGCGGTCGTTTATGGGGTCCCAGACGGTGTAGTCCGCGCCGTTCAAGATGCCGCGCAGGTTCGAGGAACGGCTGGACAGAATGCCCTCCAGGCCGCAGCCGAACTGGGGATAGAGGATTTCCAGGGCGTAGGTGGGGCTGACCGTGGTCACGATGTCGGAATAGGCGATGCCGGCTTTGAGCAGGTTGAAATCGCCCCAAAATTCCGCGCCGTCCATGTTCCAGGCCTCGCGCGGCAGGCCCGAGTTCCAGAACAGCCGCGAGGCGAACCGGCCCTGGAAAGCCAGGTTGTGGATGGTCATGATGGTTTTGGTGTTGCGCCAAAACGGCGCTTCCGGGCGCAAATAGCGCAAATAGGCCGGGACCAGGGCGGTCTGCCAGTCGTGGGCATGGACAATGGCCGGCGCGCCGTCGAGGCGGCTGGCCCAGGCCATGGTGGCCCGGCAGAAAAAGATGAAGCGCTCGCAGTTGTCGAAATAATCGCCATCGTGGGTGTTGTAGTAGAAGCGGCGGTCGAAGTATTCGCCCCGCGAGACGAAATAGACCGGAACGTCGTCGCAGGTGGCGGTGTAGATGTCGGCGGTGATGGGCGCCCAGGGATAGCCGACGCGGCATTGGGAATAGATCAGCCGCAACTGGTGGTCGGCGGTATTGAGCCGGCCGTAATACGGCGTGATCAGGGCGACGTTGACCCCCTGGCGCTTGAGTTCCTTGGGCAGTGCGCCCATGACGTCCCCAAGCCCGCCGGTTTTGGAAAAGGGGTACATCTCCGAAGCGACAAAGAGGACCTTGTGATGAAACTTCATCGCACTCCTCGGCCTGGCCGGTTGCGTTCACGGACGAAAGCCGCCGCGTCTGCCGCATGCATGGCCTTCGCCCCTCCCGCCGCCGTATTCCGGCTTGGCGGCTGTCAAATCATGGCTGACCCGGCGGAGTCCCGTGCTAGAACGGTTCGCCTCCGCCGAGAATTCCCCAGAATGCTTCAGTCTAACGCGGATTGACCCTTTTGAACAGCGCGACGTAATCACTTAGAATCCGCGCGTGGTCGAAGCACAAGGGGCTTGGCCACTGGCCGACGGGAAACACCCCGACCTCCTTGGCGTCGTCGCCGGCGGCCAGTTCGTCCGGGTCGAGGGCCTGGGCCGTGTAGACAACGCTCATGGTATGTTGTCTTGGGTCCCTGGACGGATCGGAGTAGACGCCGAGCAGCCCGGTCAGCTCGACAGTGAGTCCGGTTTCCTCCTTGGCCTCGCGCACGCAGGCGACTTCCGCCGGCTCGCCGTAATCGATGAATCCGCCGGGCAGAGCCCAGCCGAAAGGTTCGTTCAAGCGTTTGACGAGCACGATTCCGCGCCCCGGAAGATGAATGAGGGCGTCCACGGTGGGGACGGGATTGCGGTAATGCTCCACGGGCTGACCGCAATGGGGGCAAGGCTTGGTAAGGGCCATGAGGCAGCGGCTCCTGAAGGGGCCTGGGACGCTTTTTCCCGCCTTCTAAACGAAATACCGCGCAACCGGAAAAAACGGTCTCAAGCGTTTATAAAAATACGTTTTTCCAACATGTTCAAAGTACGCGAAATGCACTTCCCTGACAAGGTCGTTCTGGAACATGCCGGAGCTTTTGGAGATTTCCTTCTGGCCTGGCCCGCGTTCCTATCCCTGGCCCGGCACTTCGCCGACCGCCCGGTCCATTATGCCGTGCCGTCCGCCCACGCGCCCTGGCTGGCCCCCTTTGCCGCGCCCTGCCCGCCCGAACTGCGCCGGGGGCTCGACGCCCGCTTCGCCGGGGAGACCTGGCCACAGGCACTTGATGGCACGCTGGTCGTGCGCCTCGGCCTGGGCAGGCGTCCGAGGCTCCCGGATTGGAAGGAATTCCTCTTTCTGCAGGGCATGGCCGCCGGCCGGGACGTTTCCCCGACGAAGCTCTACCGCGAGGCGCTCACGAAGCACGGCATCGCCTTTGCCGCGGACTGGGCCGAAACGTTTCGAGCGCATTTCGGCCGCCATGCCCCGACAAGTGACACGGCGCTGCTTTTTGCCGGAGCCGGCAGCCAGGACAAGGCCTGGCCGCTGCCCCACCTGAAGTATCTGGCGGAAATGTTACGGGACCATGGCATGCGGCCGGTCTTTGTCCTGGGGCCGGTCGAGCGCGAACGCGGCATTGTCCCGGCCGGGGGCGAGATTTTCCTGCCCGACAACATGGCCGAGCTGTCCCGAGCGCTTTGCGCGGCCCGGTGCGTGGTCGGGCCGGACTGCGGCCCCATGCATCTGGCCGGGATGCACGGCGTGCCGGGGGTGGCGCTTTTCGGGCCGACGTCGCCGGCCCAGTGGGGACCTTTGGGGATGGCGATCGTCACGGCGGGGTTGCCCTGCGCGCCCTGCGCGGCCATGACGTCCGGGGATTTCGCGCCGCAGTGCCCCCGGCCGCTGCCGTGTCTGGCCGGCATCACCCCCGAAATGGTCCTCAATCGCCTAACACGGCTCGAGCGCGTACCCCGCCGCCCGTAGCGCACTGAGCGGCGTCGCGCCTTCCCGGAATATCCGCAGCCGGCGGCCGCCCAAAAGTCCGGCCACGGTGGAAGCAACCCCACCCCCGGGAGCCGGTCCCTCGGTCACGACGCCATCCGCCGCCGCCACCACCGCCGCATCGAGGGCTTCGGGAGAAGCCGCCGGCGGATTGCCGCTCACATTGGCGCTGGTGGCGACCAGCGCCCCACCGGCCAGCCGGCACAGCGCCGCCGCCGTGGGATGCGGCGTGAACCGCACCGACACCCGGCCCGCGGCGTCCTTGACCAGCGCCGGCAGTTCCTCCCGGCACGGCACCACGAGCGACAGCGGTCCCGGCCAGAACCGGCGGGCCAGATCGTCGAAATCCGCCGCCAGGGGACCGGAGGCGAATCCTTCCGGCAAGATGGCCGCGAATTGCCCCATCTCCCCCACGAGAAGCGGCAGGGGCTTGGTCGCCGGCCGGGCCTTGATGGCCACGATGCGCGCCAGGGCCGCCACCTCGGTGGCCAGCGCGCCGAGCGCGAAAAACGTCTCGGTCGGATAGACCAGACAGCCCCCGGCCATAAGCCCGCGCGCCGCCGCCGCAATATCCAGGAGGGGCATGCCGCCCGCCCCCTCCGTTGTCTGATCCGATGCTGGAATGGACATTTATCCCCCGGTTCCGTACTTCCCGGGAAAAGCTAGCACCATTGCCGCCAGGGGAAAAGAACCGCCATGTCGACCGATTTTCACGATTGGGACCTGCCGTCGCTGCCGACCCCCGGCCCGGGATTTCCGGCCGGCATCCGCCGGGCCATGCCCGTCTGGGGTCTCACCTCGCAACAGCCGGAACTGCGCCTGTCACTGTGCCGCATCCTGGCTGGCCAGCCAAATCCCGATTGCCTGGCCGCCGCCCAGGGCATGCTCGCCTGGGCCTTTCAGGAAAACCCCTTCGACGCCGCAACCGCCGCCTTTCTGGAATCGCTTCAGGACGCGCACCCGTTTTTGCCGCCCAGGACAGCCGCCCTGCTGCGCCTGACGCGCGCCGCCACGGCCTCGCCTCCGGACGATATCCACTTCGACGAACTGCGCGCCGGCGGCGACACGGAGCTTATCCTCCGCTACCTGGAACTGGCGGCCAGGGACAAGGCGCAGGCCCTTTCCCGCCTGGCCCCGGCCTTTGCCACCCTGTGCCGCCTGCCCGACGCCAACGCGGCCGCGTCCCTGCTTGCCGGCTTCGCCCCGAACCTGCCGCCCGCGCTTTTCGCCCGGCTCGCCGCCGAACTGGCCTGCCTGCGCCGGCCACCCGAAGACGCCCTGCCGCTCCTTATGGCCCTCGACCGCGAGACCTGGGGCCTCTACGCCACGGTTGCCGCCTCGCACTGCCTTTCGCGCCTCGGCGAACGCGACAAGGCGCGTGACGCCTGTCTGGCCGCGCGAAGCCGCCTGCCCCAGCACGTCAACCTGACACTACGGGCCTACGAGTTAAGCCTTCCCCACACCACGCCGCCCGTCCCGGAACCAAACGAAGCGGCCGTGTGCCTCTACTCCATGAACAAGGCGGAGCTGTTGCGCGAATGCCTGACGCATCTGGCCACGACCGACCTCGGCGGCAGCCTCGTGGCCGTGCTGGACAACGGATCGAACGACCATACCCCCGAGGTTCTGGCCGCCGTGGCCCCCCTTTTCCCCGAAGGCCGCTTCGTCTCCGTGCGCCTGCCGGTCAACATCGGTGCGCCCGGAGCCCGCAACTGGCTGCTCGCCCTGCCCGAAGTCGCCGCCTGCCGCAACGTGGCCTTCCTCGACGACGACGCCTTCCCCGAAGCCGACTGGCTATCCCGGCTCCTCGAAAAAGCCCGCGAAGTCCCCGACGCCGGAGCCATCGGCTGCGCCATCGTGGATACGGACGCGCCAAACGACCACCAGTCCGCCGACTTCAATCTCTTTCCCCCGGAGATGGGCGCGCAAAGCCTGCCCGAGACCAACGAACGCCTGTTCGTGTGCGAGCCCTGCCGGGGCGCGCCGGACATAAGCCTTTTCGCCTACACCCGGCCCTGCCTGTCCGTGTCCGGCTGCTGCCACCTGCTCCCCCGCCCGGCCCTCGACGCGGTAGGCGGCTTCGACATCGGCTACAACCCCACCCAGTTCGACGACCTCGACCGCGATATCCGCTGCTTCCTGGCCAACCATCCCGCGCTCTACACCGGGGCCGTCCGCGTGGGGCACAAACAAGGCTCCAGCCTCGCCCTGGCCAAGACGCAAGCCCAGGTGGCGCATATCGTCGGCAACAAGATCAAACTCGAATACACCGTGTCCGACCCCGACGCCGACCGCCTTTGTCGCGAGAATTTGCAGGGATTGATGCGGGATCTGGACAAGAAGGACGCGGCCCTGGCATCAGGCTAGGCGAGGCGAGGCTTGAGAGACAGGGGCGGAGCCCCAGAGAGTCCGGTCGCCTTACTTCTGCTCCCAGGCGGCGGCGAGACGGTCGAATTCGTCGGGCGGCAGACAGGGCGCGTCATAGCAGCCGGCGGCAAGGCGCTGGCGGAAGCCTTCGTAGAGGATGACGGCGGCGGCCACGGACACATTGAGACTTTGCACCATGCCCTGCATCGGGATATAAAGCGCTCCGTCCACGTAGGGGGCGAGTTCTTCGTCCACGCCCCGGTGCTCGTTGCCGAGGATGATGGCGACCTTGCCTGTCAGGTCCCATTCCTGAAGCGGCCGGGCCGTCTCGGAAAAACTGGTGGCCAGCAGGACGAATCCTTGGCCTTTGAGGGAGGAGGCCAGGGATGCGGCGTCGGGATGGCGTATGGTTTCCACCCATTTCTTGGCTGATCCGGACGATTTTTTCCCCAGCGCCGGGAAGGCCGTATCGGTATAGAGCAGATGCACGCGATGGATGCCGAAGGCGTCGCAACTTCGTAATATGGCCGACACGTTGTGCGGATCGTGGATGTTGTTTATGACCAGGGTCAGGTCGGTCTGCCGTCTGGCCAGAACGTCCCTGATGCGTTCGGCCCGGCGTTCGGTGATGCAGGTTCGCATGGCCGTGCCACATAGGCTAAAGATCGCGCCGGCGCAAGAACGGAGGCTTTTGCTGCTATGACCAGGATGACTGCTCCGGCTGTTGTCGCCGCCAAGGGCGTGCGCAAGCTGCCGATGTTGACCGCGTATGACTATGCCGCCGCCCGGCTGGCCGAGGCTGCCGGCATCGATCTTCTTTTGGTCGGCGATTCGCTGGCCATGGTGGTGCTCGGCCACGAAGACACCTTGTCCGTGACCATGGAGGAGATGCTCCACCATGTACGAGCCGTGTCGCGCGGCGCGCAAAAGGCGCTGGTCATCGCCGACATGCCGTTCATGTCCTATCAGACCTCGGTTTCCGAGGCCGTGACCAATGCCGGGCGTTTCCTCAAAGAGGGGCGCGCCGGGGCGGTCAAACTCGAGGGCGGGCGCGAGGTGGCGCCGCAGGTACGGGCCATGGTGGCCGCCGGCATTCCGGTGTTCGGGCATGTGGGGCTCACGCCGCAACATGTGGCGGCACTTGGCGGTTTCAAGGTGCAGTCGAAAACGGCCAAGGACGCCGCCGAACTGTTTGCCGACGCCATGGCCTTGGCCGAGGCCGGTTGTTCCGGAGTGGTGCTGGAGTGCATTCCCGCGCCGGTGGCTGCCGCCGTGACCAAGGCCTTGCCCGTGCCGACCATCGGCATCGGGGCCGGGCCGGACTGTGACGGCCAGGTGTTGGTCTTCCATGACGTCCTGGGCCTCTACGATCGGATACATCCAAAATTCGTCAAGCAATATGCCGCGTTAGGGAAGTCAGCCGTGGATGCGTTGACGCAGTACGCCCAAGCGGTTACCAAGGGGACTTTTCCGGGACCGGAGCATGTTTTTTCCATGGCTCCGGAGGCGTGTGACGCCTTCCTTTCCATGATTGCCGCCGCGGCGTCCGAGGAAACCACGGACCAAAGCGATCCAAAGCAACCCGCAAGCAACCCGTGATCGCCTCGCGCGGACTTTTTTGCATGAGCAGTACATGAAAAACAACCAGTTCGATGATGACGTCAGGGAATTCGTCCTTTTATTCAATGGCGTATTCCTTATCGTCAGCAACGATGCACTCTTCAATAAAAATCTTCGCGCCACGCTTCTGCGTCATCTCAGCATCAAGCAAGAATGCGTCTACAACGCCGCGACAGTTGAATCGCTCCACAAAGAGGTCAAGGCGCTCCGTTCAAAGAGCAACAAGGTTCTGCTTTTTATCGAGCGGGAGCTCAACGGCCGCAACATGGCGGACCTTATCCGCTACATCAAGACGGACTACAACAACGAAATTTATGTCGTTGTCCTGACCACGGAAGTGGAACGGGACAAGCTGGTCCTGCTCCACGAACTTGGCGCGGACAACATCATCACCAAGCCCATTTCCCCGGACACCCTGGTGGAAAAGATCGCCTTCACGGTCAAGCCGCGCGGCCAACTCGGCGAGCTCATGGACCAGGGACGGCAAAGCCTGGAGATGGGCAATCCCCTGGAAGCCGCCAAGATCGCCAAGCAGGTCCTGGAAATAAAGGCCAACAGCCCGTCGGGGCTGCTGCTCATGGGCGACGCGTTGCGCGAAATGGGCAAGCGCGACGAGGCGCTTCGAGCCTATACCCAGGCGGAAAAAGGCGCCCGCCTGTTCCTGGACCCGCTTAAGAAAATCGCCGCCCTGCACCACGAGGAAGGCAACACGGTCGAGGAACTCAAGTTCCTGGAACGCCTGGACAAGCTCTCACCGCTCAATGTCGACCGCAAGGTGGACATCGGCGCGGGCTACGTGAAGCTCGGCGACAACGACAAGGCCAAGGCCGCCTTCGACCAGGCCGTGCGCATCGCCACCAAGGAAGCCCTGGATGGGTTAAGCCGCGTCACGCAGCTCATCGCCGCGCGTTGCATGGACGCCGCGCCGGAACTCTCCGAGCAGTATCTGCGCCAGACGCTCAACACGCGCAAGAACATGCTCGACCGCTCGGACATCGAGACGTTCAACCGCCTCGGGCTCATGCTGCGACGCCAGGGCAAATGGCAGGAGGCCATCGCCGAGTACCGCCGGGCGCTCAAGATTTCTCCGGAAGACGCCGGGCTCTTTTACAACATTTCCATGGCCTTCACCGAAGGCAAGCAATACATCGAGGCCTACCAGCACCTGGATCGGGCGCTTTCGCTCAATGCCGACCTGTGGCGCACCAACGAAGCAATCTGCTACAATATCGCCACGGTCTACCGGCGCTACGGCAAAAAGGACCAGGCGGTCGGCTATCTGAAAAAGGCCCTGGGCATCAATCCGAATTACGCCAAGGCCCAAACCCTGCTCCAGGAAATCGGCTCCGCCATTTGACGCCGCCCCCCGGGCAGGCGCTCCATCCCCGCACCGCAACCGGCGTTCCCGCCAAGGCACCTTTCGCCATGCTCGCCTATCCCCACTTCGATCCCGTTGCCCTGCAGCTTGGGCCCTTAAGCATCCGCTGGTACGGGCTCATGTATCTCATCGGCTTCTGCGCCGCCTGGCTGCTCGGCCGCTACCGGGCCAAGCGGCCCGATTCGGGCTGGACGGGGATCATGGTCGACGACCTGATCACCTATTCGGTGCTCGGCGTGGTCATCGGCGGCCGGGTGGGCTACGAGCTTTTCTACGACCTGCCCGATTTCCTGGCCAACCCGCTGAACCTGTTCAAGGTCTGGGAAGGGGGGATGTCCTTCCACGGCGGTTTTCTGGGCATGGCCGTGGTCATCTGGTTTTTGGGCAAGAAAACCGGCAAGGGCTTCTGGGGCGTGGCCGATTTCACCGCGCCGCTGATCCCGCTCGGCATCCTGGCCGGACGCATCGGCAATTTCATCAACGGCGAGCTGTGGGGCAAGGTCACGGACCTGCCCTGGGGCATGGTCTTTCTCGACCCCCGGGCCGGAGACCTGCCACGCCATCCCTCCCAACTCTACGAGGCCAGCCTGGAAGGGCTGGCGCTTTTTTGCATCGTATGGTTCTACTCGGCCAAAAAACGCAAGACCGGCGCGGTGTCCGGCGCCTTCTGCCTGTGGTACGGCATCTTCCGCTTCGCCGTGGAGTTCGTGCGGGTGCCTGACCCGCAGCTCGGCTACCTGGCCTTCGGCTGGCTGACCATGGGCCAGATACTCAGCATCCCGGTCATCGCCTGCGGCATCTGGCTGCTCTGGCTGCGCCCGGTGCCGAAAAAGAGCGTTGAAAAATGAACCTGGGGGGAAACCTTTCTGAAGAAAGGTTCTCCCCCCAGGCCCCCTTTCCAAAGACTTTTATCAATAACAGCTTGTTATCGATAACGGATCGATACAGTGAAAAAGTTTAGGAAGGGGAGAGCGCGAGAGGGGAGAACCCTTTGCAAAAGGGTTTCCCCTCTCGCACGTTCTTCTCCCCTCTTCCTACTCTCTGTTCAACGGGATAAGCACGAATTCGCCGCACAGGTCGTCGGCCAGGGTTTCCGGCCAGATAGCCACGTAGGTTTTGCCCCGGGCCTGTTCCACCGGCACGCTGGCCGGCGCGGGCGCGTGGCGTTTGCAATAGCCCCATTCCCCGGAAGTCATCTCCTCGGGGGGACAATAACGGTGTTCGGGGGGAATGGGCCCTTTCCAAAACCGGCACATCCGGCACTTCTGCTTCATGGTTGTCGCCCGGTCCCGCCGGGTTGTCCGAACGGCAGCCCCGGGACCTTGATTTCAAATATTTTGGGCCAATGCTTGCCCGTCACCCAAATCCGCCCCGTGGCCGGATCGCAGGCTATGCCATTGAGGACGTCGTCAGGGCTGGTTCCGGTTACACCAGCGGCCAGGGCGGCGCAGTCCACCCAGGCAAGCACCTTGCCCGAAGCCGGGTCGACCACCGCGATGCGCGTATCGCCCCAGACATTGGCCCACACCATGCCGCCAATGGCCTCCAGCTCGTTTAAACGCAGGACGGGATCACCGTCGTCGGTCACGGACACGGTCCGGCGCAGGGCCATGGTTTCGGGATCGTAAAAAAAGAGCTTGTCCGACCCGTCGCTGACGACCAAGTCCTGCCCCAGCAGGCAGGCCCCCCAGCCTTCGGTGGCTAGCGGCAGTTCGCGCAGGGGCGCAAGATCGGACAGCCGGGACACGAACACCCGCCCCTCCCGCCAGGTCAGCTGGTACAGATGATCGCCGACAAGGGCCAGTCCCTCGCCGAAATAGGGCGCGGACAAGGCGCGTCGGGACAGCACCCTGCCCGTGGCCGGATCGAGCCGCCGCAGGGACGACTGGCCGTAGAGCCCGGTGCTTTCGTAAAGCGCGCCGCCGTGAAAAAGCAGCCCCTGGGTGAACGCGCCCGGATCGTGGGGCACAGCCGCCACGATTTGAGCGGGAAAAACCGGCGCGCCGGCCAGGGCCGGACCGGCCGACAGCACGGCCCAAAGCAACAGAAGCGCCACGCGGATCGCGGTCGGCATCCTGGCCGGCCGAGGGGATGGGGCCGCAACCGGATCACGTTTGCGGCAATTGCCGTCTTTTCTTATCATGCAAGGAAGTTAGCATCCCCGGTCGGGGCTGGCAAGAATGGCCCGGGCGACACAAAGGGCTTTACATGGCGGAAATTTCCAGACATAGTTCACCCCATGAACGATACCCTGCTTTTCATCGGCGTCATGGTTGTCTGGTTCCTGATCGTCCGGGTCGTCTTCCCCAAGCTCGGCATACGGGGGTGAGGCATCGACACGGGGTGCGGTTCGCGCCCCAAGCCCCCGCGCAAGCCGGACAATCCGGACAAGGACGCCGGATCGCCTAAAAACTGATCTTGAGGCCGACATTGCCGCCCAGGCTGTCGAGCCCATTGCCCGAAAACGATCCCATGTGCTGGAAGCGGCCGGCCGCCTTGAGGCTCACATCCTTGCCGAGCGCCACGGAGCCGCCGAGGTCGGCCTGGCCCATGCCGTTTTGCGTGTCGCCGTTGTAGGGCAGTGGCTTGTCGGAAAAAACACCGCCGCCGCCGCCGCCGACGAACAGCGTTCCCTTGTTCGTGCGCATGAAGTCCCAGCGGGCCATGGCCGCCACGCTCGTGGCATTGGCGGTTTCGTTCGTGGTGGCTTCGCCCAGCACGGTCCGGGTCTTTTTCTGCTGGTCCACCGCATAGCCCTGTCCCTCGGCCTCCAGGGCCACGCCATCCATGACGTAGTGGCCGGCCGCGCCGCCGTAGGTGCCGACCGTGTTGACGTTGGGATTGGTGGTTCCGTAGACGCCGCCACGGGGTTCAACATAGGTGGTGCCCTGGGTATATTCCCGGGCCGGGGCGGTCCCGGCCCCAAACAGCAGGACACAGGCGGCAAGGGTTATGACGTGGCGCTTCATGGCGCTCCTCCTTGTCTTTCCCCGGTCGCTGCGACCGGGAATCAATGCATCAGGGACTTGACGCCGATCGACTTGCGCGCGGACGAGATAGGCTGTTCCCGCTCCAGGATGACGGCCGTGCCGTAGCAGGAGAAATAGCGCGAGCCGTCGGGGTGGAAGGCCACGTTCTCCTGATAGCCGATGATGGCGTCGGCGCCGATGTCGATGGCGCTGGCAGTCAGGCCGTAAAAGGCGCACTCGGAGTCGAAGCCGCGGCCGCTGACGAGCCCCAGCACCTTGCGGACCTTGCGGCCTTCCATGCCCGGCGTGGTCACGACGGGAAACTTGCCGGAGAAAAACATCTCCTTGGCATTCTTGAGTCGCGCGCCCTTCTTGAGTTCCTCGTGACGCCCCCCACGGCTCTTTTTGTCGCCGCCGAAAAGTGAAAGCATGCCGTCCTCCTTTGCGCGCGCGCCCGGCCGAATTGGCCGGGCATTTCCCGCTTTCCGTTTCTCTAGCAAGGAGCTTGCCAATAATTTTATTAAATCATTCCAGAACATTCAAAAGGATAATAACCGATTTGTCAAAGTTCTGACGCCATCATGCGCAAAAAAAAGCCGGACCCGAAGGCCCGGCTCAAAAAGTGCCAGAGGGGGCACGATCAACCAGCCTTGTCCAGATATCGCCGCACGGCCGGATTGGGGCGCACGCTGGAGCGGTAGCCGGAGAGGCGCTGGTTTTCCTGCTTGGCCCGTTGCAGGTCGGTCTGGAGTTCGGCGTGCAGGCGCCTGGCTTCGACGGTCAGCTGGCCTTGCAGGTTCTTGAGCTTCAGCAGCTTGTCCCGAAGCTGGGCAATGCCATCCGGGTCGGTGGAACGCCAAGCCATTTCCAGCAACTGGCCACGATCTTTGGCCAGCGCCTCCGCCTCCTCGATTTCGCCGGCAAGAAGGCAATGCAGCTCGCGTTCGCCGGCAACCAATGCCGCTTCGAGATATTCAAGCTTGTCGGACATGGCGTTATTCCTCGCGGAGCCCCCGGAAGTTCTCCTGCAATTCTGCGGTGACGGCCTTCCAGCGGGTCATGGCCGGGATGAATTCGTATTCAAGCAGGTCGGCGAGCAAAATCCAGTCCTCGTTCTCGAGCACTTCCATCATCTCGGAGAACAGGTTGGAAATCTCGTCGGCGGACGCTTCGAACGAACCGGAGCCCTTGGCCAGGGACTCGCCGCGCAACACCCCTATCATGTTGAGAAAATCGCGGGTGACATCCATCAGATCCTGATAGACCTCCAGGGCCTCGGCATCCTCGGCCTGGCGGAACAGGTCGGCCACGCGCCGGGCGCCGCGGTCCATGAGCACCACCACCTTGTCGAGCTCGGTGGCGATATCCAGGGCCATGCTGACCACGGGCACGCTCTTGACCTCGACCGAAGTGATCTCCTCGGCCTCGATGTCCTCGGCCTGATGGGGATAAATTTCGGAAAAGCTTTCATTGTTGACGAGAACGTCCGTGACGACGCGCCCTTCCAGTTCGCCGCCATCCATGATCTGGAGCAGAATTTCCTCGAGGTTGTGGAACTCTTTGATCTCCATGCTGGTCGTCCGGCCATCAACGCTTATCATGTCGTGCCTCCCTCTGGAGTTGTTGTCTGAGGGAAAGGATTTCCATTCCCGCTGCTTCTCTTACAACAACCATGCCAGAGGGATCAGGCGCTCCCGAGGCAGGCGGCCATGGCCGCGATACAGTCGCCGTAGCGCCGGATGCGGGCCAGCAGTCCGGGCAGGTCCGGCGGGGCCTGCTGGGCCTCCTGCATCCACAGCCGGCCGAGCACGCCAAGCTCCGGCGATGCCGTCCACAGGCCGCTTAAGCGGTCCCAGCCGGCCAGAAAGCGGGACTTCATGGCCTGGTTTCGGGCCGACAGCCCGGCCTGTCCTTCCAGCAGCCGCAGCAGGTCGGCGGATTGCCCAAGCAGTGTCAGCACCCCCTCGCGCCGTGCCGTGGGCAGGGAAAAAAACTCCGGCTCCGGTCCCGGCCCGGCAAACGCCTCTTCGTCAAGGAATTGGCGCAACACCCGCCGCAACAGCCGCAGCCACACCGCCCGGGGCTCGGCGTCATGGCCGGACAGGGAACGCATGTCCATGAATCCCTGGGCATCGAGGGCCGACAGCCAGGCCCTGGCCCCGGGATAGGCTCCGGCCGGAAAAGCCCCCTGCTCCAGAAAGGCGGCTACGGCAGCAAACACCGTTTGCGAACCGATGGCTGTCAGGCAGGCGTTGGCGCTCGGGCAGGGCCGGCCGAACGGGCAGGGATGGCAGGGCATGTCGGGTTCCAGACACAGGCAGCCTTCCCGGTAGGGGCCGGTATCGAAGGGTTGGGCCGTGGCCAGGAAAATGGCGACCGAGGGCACGTCGCAGCCGGCAGCCAGATGCAAGGTGCCGGTGTCGTTGGAAACGAGCAGCCGGAGGCGGCAAACGACGGCGGCCAGGGTCGGCAGGTCGGTGGCCCCGATCAGATTCACGAAGGGACTGCCGGCAAGCTCCCCGTAGCGCACCCCGAGTTCGCGTTCCCCGGACGCGCCGAGGAGGACCGGCACGGCCCGAAACCGCTCCCACAACCGGTCCCCCACCCCGGCGAAAGCGGCCACGGGCCACTGTCGGGCGACGGCGCTGGCCCCGAGCTGGAAGCCCACGAAAAAAGCCGCCTCCTCCGGCGCGGCCCCGGCCAGCCGCTCCCCGGCCGCGTCCAGGGCCTGCCGCGACGGCCGGGCCAGGGCAAACCGGCCCGGACCGATGCCCACTCCGGCGGCCTTGCGGAACAGGTCCACGACATTAAAAGGACTCACACCCCGGCTGGCCGAAGATGCTTCCAGAAAGGTGGCCCAGGGCGAGGATTCGTGGCGATACCCCAGGGGATCGAGGCCAAATCCCCGCACGGCGTCGCCGCAAAGCCGCCTGGCGAGCAGCCGCGCGGCCAGGGCCGGGGTCAGGTTGACAACCACCTCGGGAGCGAACTCCCGGACCGCCCGGTCGGTGAATTCGGCCACGGCGGCCAGGGCCTTGTGCCAGTCCCCGTCAAGCCCGGCCAGAATGCGGCCGCCGGGCAGGGGCAGAATCGTCGCGGCCTGGGGCAACAGCGCCGCCGCCCCGGCAAAGTTTTCCAGGCAGGCCACCCCGATCTCGTGGCCCTGGCCGGCCAGTTCGGCCAGGGCGGGCTGGGATTGGAGCAAATCGCCGAAACGCGTCAGATTCAGCAACAAAATCCTCATAATAGCTCCACGATATGGCAATAGGCCAGCGGTATGCAGAAGCCATGCGCGCGGGGAACCCCCTTGAGACCGGCCCCCCTCCTTTTCCGCACGCCCCTTCCCAACCTTTTCCATGTAAGGATGTTAGAGTCATACCTTTCATAAAACCGTCTTTGGAAATAGTGGTTTCGGGGTCCTCACACGGCTTGTTGGCCCCTCGTGAAGATGGTATTCCGGGCAACATCAAGGTAATTACCGGCCGCTGCGGCCCCTAGCCTATGAACAATTCTCTCGCAGACGACGACCCCACCTCCGGCATCCTGGAGTTGCAGCGTTTTCTTCCGGAAGGCAAGCAAGAGGATTTGCGCTGCCTGCTGGAGGCCCTCGCCGCCTCCCGGCTGGCCCTTGATCGGGAAAAAGCCGACTTGGCCGCCGCCCTTGGCCAGGTCGGACAGGAAAGGGACCGGCTGCGGGAACGGCTGCGCCGCATGGAAGCCCATCTGGGGCTGCTCCAGGACATCTTCCGCGTCAACGACCAGGCGTTTTCCACTTTCCGCGCCGCCCTGACCCTGTCCCGGCAGTTGCGCCGGCTGGCCGACCTGCCGGATGTCGTGGCCGAACTCGGCCGGGTCATGGGGGTGCGGGCGCTTTCCTGCCTGCTGGTCGGCGAAGACTTCGAGACCTACGTGCCCCCGGGCTATCCCTGCCCGTCCCGGCAGGCCCTTGGCGAGGCGCTGGCCTGCCTGCCCGAGGCTTCCCGGGACAGGCGCATCCATGTGGGCGCGGTCAAGGATCTCGTCCGGCCGGACTTTTTCTTCGCCCCGGCCGATTTGGACGCCTGCCCGGAACTGCTTGCCGGCTCGTGCTTCATCGCGGCGCTCCATGACAAATACCATTGCGGCCGCGTCATCGGCGCGCTCTCCCTGGCCGATGCGGCCCCCGACCGGTACACACCCGAAAAAGGCACCGATTTCCTGGAGCATTTCTGCGAAGTTTTGGCCGGCGATCTGTTGCACGTCAAGATCCACGAGGAACTCACGCGCCAGCGCGACATCGACGAGTTGACCGGCATCCCCAACCGGGCCTCCCTGCGCCGCAACGCCCCGGCGCTCCTCAGTCTGGCCGAACGCAAGGGATCGCCGGCGGCGCTGCTTTTTTGCGACCTCGACCGCTTCAAGGCGGTCAACGACCTCCATGGCCACGAAACCGGCGACGCGGTGCTGCGCGACGTGGCCCGGGGCATGGCCGGCCGGGTGCGGGCCTACGACCTGCTGGCCAGACTTGGCGGCGACGAATTCGTGGTGCTCATGCCGGACGCCGGCCCCCAGGAAGCGACGATCATGGCCAAACGCCTGCGGGCCTGCGTGGCCCAGGTGGCCCGGGACCGGGGGCTTTCCGGGGTACCCGGCCTTTCGGTCTCCATCGGCGTGGCCCTTCTCGCCCCGGGCCTGACCATCGACGACCTCGTGCGCCAGGCCGACGCGGCCATGTACGCGGACAAGCGCGCTGACGCCAACATCAAAAAAACGGAATAATCCACCTCCCCATGCCAATCCTCTCCCGCCGCCGCATCACCGTTTGTTTCATCCTCCTGGCCCTGACGCTTCCTTGCCGCGAGGCGCGGGCCGCGTCCGAAACGTCCCGGCTCCTGGCCGCCATGAGCCTGGAGGAAAAGGTCGGCCAGATCTTCATGCTCTGGTTCAAGGGGCCGGTCGCTTCCGAGGACGCCGCCACGCTCATCCGCGACCACCATGTCGGCGGGCTGATCCTCTACGCCACGGCGGGCAACATCGAATCCCCGGACCAAGTGGCGCGTCTGACAGCCGACATGCAGGCGGCGGCTGCCGCCTCGGGCCATGGCGTGGGGGTGCTTGTGGGCGTGGACCAGGAGGGCGGGCCGGTGGCGCGCCTGCGCCAGGGATTCACCGTCTTTCCGAGCCAGATGGCCCAGGCGGCAACGGGCCGGGCCGACCTGGCCCGGCGGGCCGCCGCGGCCACGGCCCGGGAGCTTGCGGCCGTCGGCATAAACGTCGATTTCGCGCCCGTGGCCGACGTCAACATCAATCCCGCCAACCCGGTCATCGGCATCCGCTCCTTCGGCTCCGACCCGGCCACGGCGGCCCGGTTCGCGGCCGCAGCCACGACCGGCTACCGCAACGCCGGGGTCATCTGCACGCCCAAACACTTTCCCGGCCACGGCGACACCTCCGTGGATTCCCATGTCGGCCTGCCCCGGGTGGATCACGACCTAAGGACGCTCGACCGGGTGGATTTCCCGCCGTTTCGGGCGGCGCTGGCCGCCGGAGCCCCGGCCGTGATGACGGCCCATGTCCTGGCTCCGGCCCTGGAGCCCCAGGGACTGCCCGCCACGCTGTCCCGGCGGGTACTCGGGGGCTGGCTTCGCGGCCGCATGGGTTTTTCGGGAGTGATCTTCACCGATTCCCTGGGCATGGGAGCGGTGGCCGACACCTGGGGCACGGCCGAGGCCGCCGTTTTGGCCCTCGAGGCCGGAGCCGACATCCTGCTTGTCGGCGCGGACGCGGGACGCCCGGCCTCCGAGCGCTTGCTGGCCATGGACGCCGTGATCCAGGCCATACGTTCGGGCCGGGTGCCGGCCAAACGCCTGGACGCGGCGGTTGCCCGCGTGCTGCGCCTCAAGGAACGCTACGGCCTGCTGGCCGCCTCCCGGCTGGCCGAGCCCCGGCCGGAAGCGGCCCGGCGCACCGACACGCCGCAAAACATCGCCCTGGCCAAGTGCATCGCCGTGCGCGCCCTGACAGCGTTCGGCCCGACCAAACCGGCCCTGCCGGCGACGCGCAACGCCTCGACCCTCATCGTACGACCGCGTCTTGGCCGCGAGGCCATCGATGCCCTGGCCGAAGCCGGCATCGACGCCTGGAGCGGCCCGCGCGCGCTTTTTTTGGCGCCCGATCCGGACGCGACCGCCATCGCCCAGGCCGAAGCGGCGGCGAAACAGGCCGGCAAGGTGATCCTGCTCGCCACGAACGCCCGCAAATATCCGGGCCAGCGGCGGCTGGCCGAAAGTCTCGCCCAGGCCGCTCCCGGACGGCTGGTCCTCGTCGCCGCCGAATCGCCCTACGATCTGCCCCTGCTGCCCCGGGCCGCGGCCCGACTGGCCATTTACGGCGAGACGCCGGCCGGCATGGCCGCCTTGGGAGAAGCGCTTTTCACGACGCAACTCTTCGGCGGACGCTGTCCGGCCTCCGTAGCGCCGGCCGGGCCGATGTTAGTATCTACAAAATAAAACCTTTATTTTCATAAGGTTAAATCTATACATATCACACCCATAACGTTGACCTTTCCCGGGGAATGGTTTTTGATCCCGTAAAAAGGTTTTGGAGCGTCATTATGAGCAACAGCAACCGCCCATACAACCCAGGTTTCCTTTGCCTCCCCCTGGGCGCTCTCTTCGCCGTCTGCGTCATCGGGTCCACCCTGCTCGGCAACCTCATCGTCGCCGTCGTCCTGGCCATTGTCGGCCTGATCGTCGCATGGCTCGCGACAAGCCGCATCAATGGTCCCCTCGGCAAGCTGCATGACGGCCTGTTCCGGGTCAATAACGACCCCAGGACATTTTTCCTGGACGAAGTGCTCTCCTGGGAAAAGTTAGGTCCCATTGGCGAGGAGATAAGCAAGGCGCTCGCGTTCAACATGCTGCGCCGGGAATACTACCGCGGCGCCATCACCGGCGTCGGCACGCCCTTTTTCATCTGCAACAAGGAAGGCCGCATCACCCACGCCAGCAATACCCTGGCCGACCTGCTCCACAAAAAACACGAGGCCATCATCGGCAAGACCGTCAGCCAGTCCTTTTACAACAAGGACGGTGTGTCGCTGACGGAAAAAGCTCTCCAGACGGGCAAATCCGAACATGCCGAGCGCGACCTCACCCTGTGGGACGGCCGCGTGATCGCCTGCCAGCTTTCCGTCGACTGCTTTCACGGCGTGCGCAACGACCTTCTCGGCGCGGTGACCTGCATCACCGACCAGTCCATCCTGCACACCAAGCAGCAGGAACTCGAACGCTCGCAAGCCGATTTGCACAACCTCGGCGGCGACATCAACGAGCTGGCCCAGCGCGTGGCCTCGGCCTCGGAAGAGCTTTCCGCCTCCTCCGACGAACAGGCCCGGGGCGCGCAACAGCAAAAAGGCCAGTCCGACGCCGTGGCCACGGCCATGGAGGAAATGACGGCCACGGTCATGGAAGTGGCCAAGAATGCGTCCAAGACCTCGGAAGCCGCCGACAGCGCCAACGAGGCGGCGGAAACCGGCGCCGTCGAGGTGCGCGAGGCCGTGACCGGCATCAAGGCCGTGGCCGAGTCCGCCGGCAAGCTCGGCCAAGTGGTGACGGCCCTGGACGGCCAGGCCGCCGAGATCGGCCGCATCATCGGCGTCATCAACGACATTGCCGACCAGACGAACCTGCTGGCCTTAAACGCCGCTATCGAAGCGGCCCGGGCCGGCGAGGCCGGACGGGGATTCGCGGTTGTGGCCGACGAGGTCCGAAAGCTGGCCGAAAAAACCATGACCGCCACCAAGGAAGTGGAAAAGTCCATCCACCAGATCCAGGAAGGCTCGCGCCATGCCGTGGACTCCATGCAGGAGACCGACGCGCGCGTGGCCACGAGCACCGACGCCACCCACAAGGCCGGCCAGGCGCTGGAGCGCATCATGGAGCGCATCCACGAAGTGACCGGGCAGGTGAGCCAGATCGCCACGGCGGCCGAGCAGCAGTCCGCCGCCGCCGAAGAGATCAACCACAATATCGAAGTCATCGCCCATGTGGCGGCCGAGGCCGACGAGGGCGCGTCCCAGACCGCCCAGGCCACCCGCGAGCTGGCCGAACTGGCCCAATCCCTCCTGACCCTGGCCGGCACCTTCGCCGACCGCCACGAAGAGGACCTGCGGTTGCGGGCTTCCGCGGGCAACATGAAGGGCATCCTGCCCAAGCTCATGCAGGAATTCATCACCGAGCAGTACGGCGAGGCGGTGTACGGCGCCATGCAGGAAGATATGGGGCATCCCACCTTCCTGCCGACCCAGAACTATCCCGACCAGGTCCTGCGCCAGATGGCGGAATTCGTGTCCGCCAAAGCCGGCGTCTCGGTCAAGGACCTCTTCCTCGCCATGGGCCGCTACACCATAAAAGGTTTCCACCGCATGTACCCCCGGTATTTCAAGGCCCGGAACCTCAAGGACTTCTACCTGACCATGAACGACACCCACACCCGGCTGACCAAGGACATGCCCGGACTGGAGCCGCCGAAGTTCACCTACGAGGAAAAGGGCGCGACGCTTGTCATGACCTACCACTCGCGGCGCGGCTACCCGGAATACTACGAGGGCATCCTGCGCGGCGCGGCCGAGTACTTCAAGGAGCCGGTCACCATCACCGTTTCGACCGGCGACAAGCATACGGTGCGGGCCGAGATCGCCTTTGCCTCCCTGCCCGCCGGCGGCGCCCGCAAGGCCCTGGCTTCCTGAACCTCCCAGGCGCCGGCGGATGGCTGCACGCCTCCGCCGGCGTCCCGTCCCCGCGTTTCCCTTCCAAAAGTGGTGCCCATGGCATAGGAATCCTGTCATGTTTTCCATATGGTCCAAGCCGCCATGTCCCTGACCCTCGCCGCCTACAGCTTCGACGACCCGGCCTCGGCCTGCGCCCGGCTGCGGCTGTATGACCCGGCGGCGACACTGGGCTGCGCCGTGCGCCTGCTGCCCGGAGCCATCCCCGACGGCCCCGGCCACCATCTGCGCCTGGATATCCTCCCCCAGGCGGACGTCATCCTGATCCAGCGCTATTTCCCGAGCCCGGACACGGCCGGCATCCTGGAAGCCCTTTTCGCCTCGGGCAAGCCGGTCGTCTACGACACCGACGACGACTGGACCGCGCTCGGGGCCGAACACCCTTTTGCCCCGGCCATGGCGAAACGTCTGCCCCACATCCTGGAAACGGCCCGCCGGGCCCGACGGATCACGGTCACGACGGCGCGGCTGGCGGAGGTCTTCGCCGCCATCAATCCCCGGGTAACGATCGTGCCCAACTTCCTGCCCGACACCCTGTGGCGGCCGACCGCCCCGCCGGACCGGCCGGTTGTCGCCGTGGGCCTTGCGGCAACAGCCTCCCACGAACCGGACATCGCCCCCCTGCTGCCGGTTTTGGCCGCCCTCGCCGGGGAACTGGCCGGAAAGCTCCGATTCGTCTTCTTCGGCTGCGCCCCGGACGCCGCCCGTTTCCCCGGCGCGACCACGCTGCCGTTGCATCCGGACTACGCGGCCTACGCGAACCGGCTGCCGCGACTTGGCTGCGGCATCGGTCTGGCCCCGCTTGCCGACACGGCCTTTAACCGGGCCAAAAGCCCGATCAAGTGGATGGAATACGCCCTGTGCGGCATGGCCGGGATTTTCGCCGACCTGCCGCCGTATCGCGACGTGGTGGAACAGGAAAAAACCGGCCTGCTCGTCGGCCCGGACCCGGCAGACTGGGGCAAGGCCGTGCGCCGGCTGGTCCTCGATGCCCCCCTGCGCCGGGCTCTGGCCGCAAACGCCCAGGAAACCGTCATGGCCCGGCACATGCTTGCCGGCAATGCCGCCGCCTTCCTGCGCGCCTGGACCCGGGCCGTCACGGAGACGCCATGAAGCCCCTGCCCGACTGGCTTGCGGCGGAATTTCCCGCCCCTTTTGCGGATATGCTGTTGGCCGGAACCGTCGGCCGCGACCATCTGCTGCGCGCCGCAGCCCTGGCCGGGGCCGTGGCCGGGCAGGCCCAAGGCCCGGCGCGGGAAGCGTGGCTGCGCCGCCGCCTGGGGCTTCTGGCCGCCGCGTTCGAGGAAGACAGCCTGCACGGCCTGACGGCCGCCGCCCTGGCCCAGGCCCTTGCCGAGGCCGACACCCCGGCCGAGCCGGCTTTCGCCGCCGTGCTTGAGACCCTGGCGCGCGAGTTCCGGATTCCGGAGAACACGGCCTATTACCAGCGCCTTTCGGCCGCCGGCGACGCCCGGCGCATCGAGGCCTACCTGGAAAACGAATGCCGGGGCCGTTTTGGTCTTTTCTGGCTGCACGTGGCCCTGCGGCGGGACATTTTAACGAGGGATTTCGACCGGGGATTGGCGCGCATCGCCTTGGCGATGCCCGAAGCGCTTGCGCCGCTTGCCGACAAGCTGCGGGCCGATCTGGCCCTGCTCGCCGGCCGGCCGGATACGGCGCTTGGCCTCTACGAACGCTCCCTGGCCCAGGCTCCCCGGCCGCTCGGGCGCTTTCGGGCCGGCCTAGCCGCCTGGGCGGCGGGCGAGAGGGAGGCGGCCAAGGCGCATTTCGCGGCGACGCTTGCGGCCCTGCCCGAACACGTGTCCGCCGCACTGGCCCTTTTTGATCTGGTGACGGGCCGGGACAAGGCCACGGCCCCCGTCCCGCCCTCCGTGGCCATCGCGCTTTACACCTACAACAAGGCCGTCGATCTGGACGCCACCCTGACCTCGCTTTTCGCCTCGGCCATCGGGCAGGCCCGGGTGGTCGTGCTCGACAACGCCTCGTCCGACCAAACCTCCGACGTGCTCGCCGCCTGGGCGGACAGGATCGGAGACGAGCGCTTCTCGACCATCCGGCTGCCGGTCAATATCGGCGCGCCGGCCGCCCGCAACTGGCTGGCCGCCGATGCGCGCGTCGGGGAAGCGGATTTCGTCGCCTATCTCGACGACGACGTGGACCTGCCGGAGGACTGGCTGCCACGGCTTTTCGCCGCCGCCCGGGCCTACCCCGAGGCCGGCGTCTGGGGCTGCCGGGTGGCCGACGCGGGCAATCCGGCCGTAGCCCAGGGCATCGGGGCCATGCTCGTTGCGGGAGAAACGCACGCCGGCGAGACGGCCCTGCCCTGGTTTGGCGATCCCCATGCCGAAAGCTTCGATTTCGGGGCCTTTTCCCATCTGCGGCCGTGCCTGTCGGTCATGGGCTGCTGCCATCTCTTTCGCGGCGAGCGGCTGCGCGCGGCCGGCGGCTTCGACATCCGTTATTCCCCGTCCCAGTATGACGACGTGGACCATGACCTGCGCCTGGCCCTGTCCGGACGACCGCCGGTCTATCAAGGCCATCTGGTCGTCGGCCACAGGCGCCCGGCTCCGGTATTCGCCCCGCCCCGGCCGGACCAACTCGCCGGCGGCGAGGCCAACCGGCACAAGCTTCTGGCCAAGCATCGGGAGCAGTTTGCCAGGCTCGCGGACATCATGCGGCAAAGCGCGCGCGAGGACCTGATCGCCAAATGGCGGGAACTGCCCGATGTGGCCGGGATGGCGCGGCCTTAGCCGAGGTTGTCGCCCAGGGAAAAGCCCAGTCGGAAGACCGAGCCGGGGGAGGCGGGACCAAAGGTCAGCACCCCGCGCAGCTGGCGCGTGAGTTGCACGACGAGCTGCATGCCAAGGGATTTGACCGCGTCGGGATGGAAATTGGGCGGCAGGCCCACGCCATCGTCCTCCACCACGGCCTGTACCTGATCACCCTCCCGGGCCACCGTCAGACGGATGTTCCCCTCCGTGCGATCGGCAAAGGCGTGTTTGACGGCGTTGGTCACCAACTCGTTGATGATGAGCCCGAACGGGATGGCCTTGTCCAAGGTGACACGGCATTCGGCCAGGTTCAGGGCGAAGCCGATGCTTTTTTGCCCGCGCAGCGACTGGACAACCTTGGGCACCAGACGCTCCAGATACTCCTTGAGGTCCACCCGGGCCAGATCGCCGGAACGGTAGAGTTCCTCGTGAATGAGCGCCATGGTGGCGATGCGGTTGCGGCTTTCCTCGAAAATATCCTGTACGGCCGGGTCCTCGATGGCGTCTTTCTGCAGAAAGAGCAGGCTGGAAATGATTTGCAGGTTGTTCTTGACCCGGTGGTGCACTTCCTTGAGCAGCACTTCCTTTTCCAGAAGCGAATCGCGCAACTGCCGCTCCCGGATCTTGTCCCGGGTCACGTCGCGGATGACGCCGACGATAAAGCGCCCCCCCGAGGCATCGACAAAAAGACCCTTGCGCGTGACCAGGGTATGCGAATGCCCCTCCTTGTCGGTGAACTGCTCCTCGAAAAGGTCCTCGCCACCCGACTCCAAGACCATGTTGTCGCGGGCAATAAATACATCCGCCTCTTCCCGGGCCACGAAATCGTGGTCCGTCGCGCCGACGATCACATCCGACGACTGGCCGAGCATGGCGCAAAGCGCCCCGTTGACCAGCACGAACCGGTGTTCCTTGTCCTTGACGAAGACAGGGTCGGGAATGGCTTCCACGAGCATCCCCAAAAACTCGCGGGAATGGCGCAGCTCGGCTTCCACGGCCCGGCGCTCGGTGAGGTCGCGCAACACCCCCACCAGCCCCAGGAAAACGCCCCCGGCATCGAAATAGGGCCGCACCACCGCTTCCGCCCAGACCGTCCCGCCGTCCTTGCGACGAAGCTCCAGTTCCAACCGGCTGACAAAGTTAGGGTCGACCGTATCGCCGTTCAAGAGTTGTTCCGCCGCCTGGCGGACCCGGGCGGCCGATGCGGGCGTCATCATCTGCTCGATGGTTTCGGCCATGGCCTCCTGGACGCTTATTCCCCGAAGCCGCCGAATCGAAGGACTGACGTAGGTCGGGCGTTGATGCGGGTCCAAGGTGAAAATGACGTCGTGGGAATTTTCGGCCAGCAGACGGTAGGTGAGGTCGCGCTCCCGCAGAGCGCGCTCCATGCTTTTGCGGCGCGAGATATCGCGCACGAACACCAACGCCCCGGCCGTGGTCTCGAGCGCGAACGGCACGGCGGCCACCTCCACCTCGATGGGGGTGCCGTCCAGCCGCAGATAGCGCTGTTCCCGAAGCCGGGCCGGCGCCTGAAGCAGCACATTTTGCCGCATGCGCCCGGCGGCGGCATCCTGGGAATCCTCGTGCACGAAGGCCAGGACGTCCCGTCCCACGATCTCCTCGGGGCTTGCCGCGCCGAAGAGTTTGGCGGCTTCCGGATTGGCGAAAACGAAACGCTCGCCGTCGTGGATGAGAATGGCATCCGGCGCGCTCTCCACCACCAGCCGGTACTGCTCCCGGCTTTCGCGCAGTTCGTGTTCCTTGCGCCGGTAGGCGACCACATGGCGATGCAGGAGGAGAAACAGAAGAAACGAGGTGACAAGGACAATGGCCGGCCCGTTAAACGACGTCACCCGCTGCAACAGGTCCGGATCGTCACGGAAAAACATGGAGGCCAGACGGTTGGAGAAAACGACCCACAGGAGACTGATCAGCAAATAGACCAGGGCGATCCGGGCGGGTCTCAGGCTGACCAGCCCTCCCGGGTCGTCCCGATCGTTTCGTCGCGTCGTGCCCATCCGCCCACCTTGTTGACGAAAGCGCGTTGAAACCGCCCCTCTGCATCGTCGGTTACAGCATGTCCACCGGGTCGAGATCCAGGGTGAACCGCATCTTGACCGCGCCGGCAAGGACCTTCCGACCGGCGGCAAATACGCGGCGCACACACGGCCAGTCCGGAGATTTGAGCAGGCAGTGAAAGCGCCTGCGCCCGGCAACCAAGGCCAGCGGCGCCGGAGCCGGTCCCAGCACCCGGACCCCGAGCGGCGTGGCGGCCTGGCGCATGGCCTCGCCCACGGCGGCGACGGCGGCAAAACCTGCCTCCCACTCCCGGGGAAAGCTCAGGCGCGCGAGTCCCAACCGGGTGAATGGAGGATAGCACAGGCGCTTGCGCCGGGAAAGCTCCAGCTCGAAAAAACCTTCGAAATCACCGCGAACCACGAACTGGAAAAAGGGGTCGTCGGGCATGCGCGTCTGGATGAGCACGCGTCCCGGCCGGTCTCCCCGGCCCGCCCGGCCGGCCAACTGGGTCAGCAGTTGGAAGGTCCGCTCCGAAGCGCGGTAATCGGGCAGGTTGCGCCCGAGATCGGCATCGGCCGCGATCACCAAGGTCACGTCCGGAAAATGGTGCCCCTTGGAAAGCATCTGGGTGCCGACCAGCACCTGGGCCCGGCCCGAGGCGAAATCGGCCAGAATGGCCTCGGCCCGCTCGGGCCGTCGGGCGATGTCCTTGTCGAGCCGGGCCACCTCGGTTCCGGCCGGCAGGACGCCGGCCAGCTGTTCCTCGAGCATCTCCGCGCCGACGCCCATGGGCAGAAAGCTGGCCCCGCCGCAAACAGGGCACGGCGCGGGATGGGGCCGGCTGTGACCGCAATAGTGGCACACCAGCCGCTCCCGATCCTTGTGGTAGGTGAGCGACAGATCGCAGTGGGGACAGCGCACCGGGGCCTCGCAGTCGAGGCAGAATAAAAGTGGCGCATAGCCCCGGCGATTGAGGAGAATCATGGCCTGGTCGCCATCGGCCACAGTTTCGGCCAGGGCGGCGGCGGCGCTGTCGGTCAAGACGCCCACCCGGTCGCCGGTTTCGCGCTGCCCGGCCACGGACGTGAGCTTCGGCGCCCCGCGCATGTCCACCAACTCAATGGCCGGCATGCCGCCGCCGCCAATACGGGAGGGCAGGCGCACCATGGGCACATGGCCCTCCCGGGCGGCGTGGAAGGTCTTGACGTCCGGCGTGGCCGAGCCAAGCACCAAAAGCGCCCCGGCCCGGCCGGCCCGGAAAAAGGCCACTTCCTTGGCCTGGTACGGCAGCCGGTCCTCCTGCTTGAACGCGCCGTCATGTTCCTCGTCGAGGACGATCAGCCCGATGTCGCGAAGCGGCAGAAAAAGCGCCGAGCGCGTGCCGACAACAAGCAGCGGCGCATCGTCTCCGCCGCAACGGCGAAAGGCGTGCTCGCGCGCGGCCGGCGGCTGGTAGCCATGGTAGAGCAGGGGTGGACAGCCCGGAAAGGCTCCGGCCGCGGCACGGTGCAGCCGGGCGGCCAAGGCTACTTCCGGGGCCAGAAGCAGCACCCGCCGCCCCCGGGCCAGCGCCTTGGCGGCAAGCTCCATGTACAGGCGCGTTTTGCCGCTGCCGGTCACGCCGAACACCAGCCGCGCCGCGCCGTCCGGAGCATCGAACACCGGGGCCAGGCTTTCGAGGGCGGCCGCCTGGGCGGCGGTCAGCGGCGGCATGGCGGCCAGGGACGTATCCCTGCCCCCGGGCTCGGTCGGCCTGACCACGCAGTCCGCAGGGGCGGCCCCATCGTCGAGGCGCACCAAATCCAGGCCCACCAGCCGGCGCAGGACGGTGAGGGTATCCGGGCCGATTTTTTTTTTGAGGTCGGAAAGTGGCATGGGGCCGGCATCGCAAAGCGCGTCAAGGACCGCGATCTGTCTGGCCGCGCCGGGACGCACCGGCCAGGGCGGATCAGCGGAAAGCGCGCACAGCGGGTCGGCCGCTTCCTCGGCCAACCGGCAGCCCATGGCCCCCTTCCGCCAAGCCGCGACCAGTCCGGCCCGGGCCGCCGGGGCAAGCCGGGAAAGAGCCTTGGCCGCCATGCGCCGGGGCAGGCCGGATTCAGTCACCTCGAAGACCACCTGGGCCGTGCGCATGCCGCGCGGCAGCAGCGTGCCCAGAATGCGGCCGGGCTCGGCCATGTGCCGGCTGGCCAGGTTTTTCACCAGCTCCAGATAGCCGGCGTCGCAGGCGGGGCGGCGCTCCAAAGGCCACAGCACCGGCCGCAGGCGCACGCCTTCGGGCGGCGTGACCCCGACCTCCCAGACCACGCCGGCCCGCAGCATGCCGGCCACCGGCACAAGCAAGCATAGCCCCACGGGGAAATCCTCCGGGGCGAAGCCGTCCGGCACGGTATAGGTCAGGATGGCATAGGGCGGGGCCGTCAGGGCGACGGCCAAGGTGGCGGCAGTCATGGGACACACGCAAATCGCCCGGGAGGCACGCCTCCCGGGCGATAAGGACAAGAAAATTCAGGCACGGCGGCCCGTTCGGACGGACTAATCCGCAAAAGGCAAAAGCTCACGCAGGCGCGGCACCAGGGATTCACGCAGCGCCTCGTCATGCAGGGCAAAGTAAATATTCGCCGTCAGGTAGTCCACCCAGTCGCCGGCGTCGAAACGCTGGCCCTGGATCTTGACCGCCAGCAGGCGATTGTTGCCGGCAAGGCCTTTCAATCCGTCGGTAAGCTGGATTTCGCCGCCATGCCCCGGCGTCACCTTCTCCAAATGGTAGAAGATGTCCGGGAACAGCACGTAGCGACCGACAATGGCGAGCCTGGACGGCGCTTCGTTGACCTTGGGCTTCTCCACCAGATTGCGCACCCGGAACATGCCTGGGGCAAATTCCTCGCCGTCGATGATGCCGTAGCGGGAAACCATGTTCGCCGGCACTTCCATGACGCCGATGACGGGCATGTGCTCGGCCTGGGCCACGGTCAAGAGCTGCTTGATGCCGGGCTCCATGCTGAACATCAGGTCATCGCCGACCATGACGCAGAAAGGATCGTTTTTGCAGACCTCGCGGGCGCACAAAACGGCGTGGCCCAGTCCCAGCTGCTTTTTCTGGCGCACGGAGATGATGTTGGCCATCTCCGCCACCTCGCGCACCATCTTGAGCATCTCGGTCTTGCCCGTGCGCGAAAGCAGGTCCTCGAGGGCCAGATTATAGTCGAAGTGGTCCTCGATAATGGTCTTGTTCCGGTTGGTGACGAAAACGACATCCTGCAGTCCAGAAGCCTGGGCTTCCTCGACGACGTACTGCACGATGGGCTTGTTATAAACGGGCAGCATCTCCTTGGGGATGTTCTTCGTGGCCGGCAAGGACCGCGTACCCCATCCGGCAACGGGAATGACCACCTTCTTGATTTCCATGCTCTTCTCCTTGAAAGCGCGCACTGCCCGGTATGATTGCGGCTGTGGCGGACCGCGCCCGTGCGTCCAGCCGGCCGATTTTGACCTATCCCGCGACGCCGATCCGCCCTGCCGGACGGTACCACGCATCACCAACCGACGTTAAAGGCTTTGCACGAACAAGTCCAGCCCCAAAAGGCGTTTCCGACGACCCCGTCGCTCAGCGCAAGGCCATGGCCACGACTTCGGCCAGCCCCTGGCTCAAACGCAAGACCAGTTCCGGGTCCTCGGCCTCGACCATGACCCGGGCCAGGGATTCGGTGCCGGAGTAGCGCAACAGCACCCTGCCCCGCCCGGCCAGTTGGCGCTCGGCGTCGGCCGTGGCCAACTCGATGGTCGGCACATCGCAGAAAGGGATCTTTCGCGCCACGGGCACGTTCACCAGTTCCTGGGGAAAGGGGGACAACAGCGTGGCCAGCTCGGAGAGCGGCCTGCCCCGCTGCACCATGATCCGCATCAGCTGGAGCGCGGCCAGGGTGCCGTCGCCGGTGGTGCTGTGGTTGAGGAAAATCAGGTGGCCGGACTGTTCGCCGCCGAGCACCGCGCCCTGTTCCCGCATGGCCTCGACCACATAGCGGTCGCCGACCGGGGTGCGCAACAGCCGCCCGCCATGGGACTTCATGAACAACTCGAGCGCCATGTTGCTCATGACCGTGGCCACCAGCAGATTGCCGGAAAGCTTGCCCCGCTCCATGAAGTCCAGGGCGCAGATGGCCATGATCTGGTCGCCGTCGAGGATGCGGCCCTTTTCGTCGGATACGATGACCCGGTCGGCGTCGCCGTCGAGCGCGATGCCGATGTCGGCCCCGTGCGCAACCACGGCCCGGGCCACGCCTTCCGGATGCAGCGAACCCACGCCCCGGTTGATGTTGGTGCCGTCGGGCTCGACGCCGATTTTCACCACTTCGGCCCCGAGCTCCTCGAACACCTCGGGCGCCACCCGGTAGGCCGCGCCGTTGGCGCAGTCGAGCACGATCTTCATGTTGTCGAAGGAGACGTCGAGGGGCACGGTATTTTTGAGAAACACGTTGTAGCGGCCGATGCTGTCATGGATCTTGGAGGCGCGGCCCACCGCTTCCGGGTCCGGCAGTTCCCAGTTCTGGCCGTAGCCCTCGACCAGTCCCGCGATCCTGTCCTCCACGGCGTCGGGGAGCTTGAACCCCATATGGTCGAAAAATTTGATGCCGTTGTCGGTGTAGGGATTGTGGGAGGCCGAGATGACGACGCCGACGTCCACGCGCATGTCACGCGTCAGAAAGGAGATGGCGGGCGTGGGCAGCGGCCCGACCAGGATCACGTCCATGCCGGCGGCGCAAAAGCCCGAGGCCAGGGCGTATTCGTAGACATAGCCGGAAAGACGGGTGTCCTTGCCGATAAGAACCTTGTGTCGCCGGCCGCCGTTGCGCAGCACCTGCCCCACGGCCAGCCCCAGCCGCATGACGACGTCCGGGGTCATGGGGTAGGTGTTGACCCTGCCGCGCAGTCCGTCCGTTCCGAAGAGCTTCTTTTCCATGCAGTCTCCCAGGCCGGATGCCTCCGACCCCTTATTTCACGGTCAGCGTCACCTTTTCGGGCTTGGCCTCGATCAGTTCACACCCCTGAGGCATCTTGACCCGGTACGAGGCAACATATTTACCCGGTTCGATTTCCGGTTTCAACTCCAGCGAGGCCTCGACCAGGCCGGCAAAGGCCTTATCGGACAAAAGCGCCGCCGGCCCCTTGATGCGCAACGTCACCGCGGCCGGGCTGGCCGTGATCTCGCGCCCCTTGGGCGGCACGAGGGTCAGCGGCGCCCGCAGCGTCACCTCCGACTCCCTGCCGGCGAAGCCCATGGACACATCCACGGCCACGGGCGACGCGTCCACGTCATCGGGAGCGTCCAGGGCCACCCGCTCCTCGAAACGTCCCGGCGGCGGGCTCGGCACGGTCACCGGCTGGGTGCGCACCTGGGTCATGCCGTCGAGCTTCGAGGACGGGCCGGTCAGGCGCACGCTCTCCGGCGTCACCCTGACCCCGGTCATGGAGTAGCCCTCGGGCACGGGCGAACGCAGCACCACTTTGACCGGCACCGTCTTGACCGTCCGCTTTTCCACCTCGAGTTCCAGGCGCGACGGCCTGATTTCCACCACCTCGTAGACCTTGGGCAACGGGATGTTCTTGGCGTCGAAAACGATGAGATTCTTGCCGGGGGCGATCCTGCCGAGGTTCAGGTTGTAGACGAGCTGGCTGTCCTCGATGCGGCGGGCCACGCCCCGGGGGCCGCGCACCAGCACGTCCACCGAGCCGACCATGCCGCTTTTGATGTAAAGCCCCTCGGGCGCGCCGGTCATCTCCACCCGCATGGCCATCCAGGTATCGACCTTCTCCCGGCCGGTTACGAGGTACCAGCAGAAAACGGCCATGGCGAAGGCCAAAAGCAGGTATTGCCAGTTCGGTTTCATACGCGTTTGTTGAAAAGATTCCACAACATGTTTTTGAGCGTGCGTTCATCCACCGGGGAAATGAGCTTGCCGCCCTCGGCCACGGACACCACCCCGCGCTCCTCGGACACGACCACGGCCAGGGAGTCGGTCTCCTCGGTGATGCCGAGCGCCGCCCGGTGCCGCGTGCCGAGCGAGGCGTCGAGCGGCACGCCGGCAATGAGCGGCAGGATGCAGCCGGCGGCGGCGATGGTCTCGCCCTGGACGATGACCGCACCGTCGTGCAGGGGCGTATCCGGGAAAAAGATGGTGCCGAGCAGTTCCCGGCTCATGCGGGCATAAACCTCCACCCCGCGCTCGATCCAGTCGCCAAGGGGCACCCGGCGCTCGAAGACGATCAGCGCCCCGGTCTTGGTGCGGGCCATCTGGAAAACGGCCAGGACGCAGGCGTCGAGGGCCGCCTCGGTCATGGCCTCGCGCCGCCGGGGACGGAAAAACCCCCAGGCCCCGACGCTCGAGAGCGCCTTGCGGATGTCGGCCTGAAACAAAATGATGATGACCAGGAAAATCGAGCCCAGGAAGTTGGTAAGGAGCCAATGCAGGGTATTGAGCCCGAACTCCCCGGACAGGTAATAGAGAATACAGATGAACAGGAAACCGTGGAGCACGGACACGGCCCTGGTGCCGTGAATGAGGATGAGCCCACGGTAGAAGATGTAGGTGACGAGCCCGATATCCAGGACCTCGGTCCAGGACAGGTGCAGATTTTCGAGAAAGGCGAGGGACATGGCCACAGTCCGCGGCTGGAGGGTGATTGCCGGGGGAGGTCGCGTCAGGCGGCCATGGCCGCGGCCAGACGCAGGGCCTGGGCGACCCCGGCCACATCATGAACGCGATGGATACGCGCGCCACGGGCGGCGCACAGGGCTGAGGCCACGGCCGTGGCCGGCCCGCGGTTTTCCACCGGCAGGCCGAGGAACGCCCCGAAGAAAGCCTTGTTGGACAGGCCCATGTACAGGGGCCGGCCCAGGACGAGGAAGCGGTCCAGCCGGCGCAGGATGGCCAGATTGTGTTCCAGGCGCTTGCCGAAGCCGATGCCCGGATCGAGGACGACATGGTCCTCGGGCAGGCCGGCCCGCACGAGCCGGGAAAGATGCGCCTCGAAAAAGGCCAGGATATCCTCGACCACGTCGTCGTAGCGCGGATCGTCCTGCATGCTTCGGGGCCGGCCCTGGCAGTGCATGAGCACATAGCCGGGCTTGCCGGCGACCAGCACGTCCGTGAGTTCCGGGTCAAAGGCGCAGGCCGAGATGTCGTTGACGATGACCGCCCCGGCCTCGATGGCGGCGGCGGCGCAGCCGGCCTTGAAGGTGTCCACGGACACCAGCGCGCCGGGAAGCCCGCGCAAGATCCCGGACACCACGGGCACCACCCGGCGGATTTCCTCTTCCAGGGGCACCTGGGCCGCGCCGGGCCGGGTGGATTCCCCGCCGACGTCGAGGATGTCCGCGCCCTCGGCGGCCAGGGCCAGGCCGTGGGCCACGGCGGCGGCCGCGGTGTCGTGGCGGCCGCCGTCGGAAAAGGAGTCCGGGGTAACGTTTATAATGCCGGCGATACGGTTGGCCGCGCAGTCGAGGGCAAGCCCCCGGCCCAGCCGCCAAAGCGTGTTAGCGTTCGTTTCCATGGCCTTCGCCGCCCGGCTTTTTTTCCGGATGCGCGGACTCGTCGGGCTCCAGGGTGAATTCCTCGCCGCCGGCGTGGGGTTCGGCGATGGTCGCCTCGGGCGCGGCAGTCTCAGGTGCGGCTGCCTGGGGAGCCGCCGGAGCCGCCTGGGCGGGCGCGGCCTGCTGCGCCGAAGCGGCGGCGGCCGGCGTCCCAGCGGCGCTGTCTGGCGCGGCTTCCTGCCCGGGAGAGGCGTTGCCCCCGGCCGCCGGGCCCGCCGTCCCGGCCGGGGTCTCGGGCGGGGGGAGGGTCTCGCCCCGCATGAGGCGGTCGATATCATCGCCGGTGATGGTCTCGCGCTCGAGCAGGGCCTTGGCCACGGCCGCGAGGGCATCGCGCTCGCCCTCCAGAATGGCGCGGGCCCGGCGGTAGGCCGATTCCACGATCTTGCGCACCTCGGCGTCGATCTGGCGCGAGGTCTCCTCGCTGAAGTTCTTGTGGTGCACGAGGTCCTTGCCGAGGAAAATCTCGTTGTCGTGCTCGCCGTAGGAAAGCGGCCCGAGCACCTCGCTCATGCCCCAGGAGCAGACCATCTTGCGGGCCATGGTGGTGGCCCGTTCGATATCGTTGCCGGCCCCGGTGGTCATCTGGTCGAGGACAAGCTCTTCGGCCACCCGGCCGCCCATGAGCACGGCCAGATTGTTTTGCAGGAAATCCCGGGAATAGTTGTGCCGGTCGTCGGTCGGCAGCTGCATGGTGATGCCAAGGGCCATGCCGCGCGGAATGATGGACACCTTGTGCACGGGGTCGGTACCCGGGAGCTTCCTGGCGACGAGGGCGTGGCCGGCCTCGTGGTAGGCGGTGGTGCGCTTTTCCTCATCGCTGAGGATGAGGCTGCGGCGCTCCTTGCCCATGAGCACCTTGTCCTTGGCCTGCTCGAAATCGGCCATGTCCACCTGGTTCTTGTTGACCTTGGCCGCCTGCAGCGCCGCCTCGTTGACCAGGTTTTCCAGGTCCGCGCCGGAAAAGCCGGGCGTGCCCCGGGCCAGCACATCGAGGTTGACGTCCGGGGACAGCGGCGAACGCCTCGAATGGACTTCCAGGATGCGCCGGCGGCCGCGCACATCGGGGGTGGGCACCACCACCTGCCGGTCGAAACGACCGGGGCGCAACAGCGCCGGGTCCAGGACGTCCGGACGGTTGGTGGCGGCAATGAGGATGACGCCCTCGTTGGATTCGAAGCCGTCCATTTCGACGAGCAACTGGTTCAGGGTCTGCTCGCGCTCGTCATGGCCGCCGCCGAGTCCCGCGCCGCGCTGGCGGCCCACGGCGTCGATCTCGTCGATGAAAATGAGGCACGGCGCACTTTTCTTGCCCTGCAAAAAGAGGTCGCGCACCCGGGCCGCGCCCACGCCCACGAACATCTCCACGAAGTCGGAACCGGAGATGGAGAAAAAGGGCACTCCGGCCTCGCCGGCCACGGCCCTGGCGAGCAGGGTCTTGCCCGTGCCCGGCGAGCCGACCAGGAGCACGCCCTTGGGAATGCGCCCGCCAAGGCGGGTGAATTTCTTGGGGTCCGAGAGGAACTGCACCACCTCGGTCAGCTCCTCCTTGGCCTCGTCCACGCCGGCCACGTCATCGAAGGTCACCCGCGTCGACTCCTGGGTGATCATGCGCGCCCGGGAGCGGCCGAAATTCATGGCCCGGCCGCCGCCGTTCTGCATCTGGCGCATGAAAAAGATCCACACGCCGAGAAGCAGGATCATGGGGAACCAGGAGACGAGCAGGGTCATGTACCAGGGCGACTCCTCGTCGGGTTCGGCCATGACCTCGACTTTTTTTTGCATCAGTGTGGAAACGAGGGTGGGATCCTCGGGCGAATAGGTCAGAAACTTGCCGCCGCCGGTGGTGACGCCCGAGATTTTCGATCCCTGGATCTTGACGGAAACCACGTCCCCGGCGTTCACTTTCTGAATGAAATCGGAATAGGAAAGCTTGGCGCTTTGGGGCTGCGGTTGGTTGAACAAGTTAAACAGGACGACCATGACCAGTGAGATGGCCGCCCAAAGCATGAGATTTTTCGCAAAGCTGTTCAAACTGGAGTCCTCCAGGAGTCGGGCAAGGAAGGATGGGGCCCGCGAGTTGTAAAGGTGATGGCCATAGCACAGCCGCATCCGGGCTGTCCACGCGGCAAAACCGGTTTTCCTTCGCCGCCGGCCAAGAGTCGGAAATGCCCGGGCAAGGCTTGCCAAGGCCTTCGTTGCTCCATATTGTATTGCATAATAAGCGTCCAGGACGAGTCCGGCAAGGAGCGGCGATGCCTTATAAACGTATTTTGACGGTGGACGACGCAAAAAGCGTGCGCGGACTCGTCTCCCGGACGCTGCGCCAAGCCGGCTATGACATTGCCGAAGCCGTGGACGGAGCCGACGCCTTGGAAAAAACCGCCGACGGAATCGATCTTGTCATTACCGACATCAACATGCCGGGAATGGGCGGCCTGGAACTCATCACCCGGCTGCGGGAACGCGAGGACACCCGCTTCACCCCGATCCTGGTCCTGACCACCGAATCCCAGACGGACATGCGACGACAGGCCGTTTCGGCCGGCGCCACGGGCTGGATCGTCAAGCCCTTCGCCCCGGAAGTGCTGCTGGCCCTGGTGCGCCGCTTCCTGTGCTGAGCCGCAGCCGGAAAAGCCAAAAATGGCAGAAGTGCCCCAGGATCACCATACATTGCCCGACCTCGACGCCGCCGGCATGGACAGCGGCGCCCTGCTCTTCCACGACGCCCCGCTGGCGGTGTATCTGCGCGGCACGGACGGCGACCTGCTCGACGCCAACATGGCCATGGCCGTGCTGTTCGGCTTCGACGGCCCGGCGCAGTTCCTGGAGGCCATGGCCGCGACCCCGGACCAGTACTACCTGGACCCGGACACCCGCGCCTCGGTGCTTTCCATCCTGGCCCGCGACGGGCACCTGACCGGCCGGCAGTTCCAGGCGCTCGGCCGGGACGGCTTCGTCATCTGGGTCGAGGAATCGGCCCGGCGGATCGTGTCCCCGGCCGGCGAGACCTTCTACTTCGGCTACATCCACGACATCACGGCCGAGAAAAGCTCGCGCTGGGCGCTGACCGAAATCGAGGAGAAGTACCGGGGCATTTTCGAAAACGCCGTGGAAGGCCTTTTCCAGATGACGCCCGGCGGCCGCTTCGTCACGGTCAACATCGCCTTGACCCGCATGCTCGCCTATCCGGCCCCCGAAGATCTGACCGCCATGTCCAACGCCGCCGCGCACGTTTTCGCCTCCCCGGCGGACTGGAGCCGGCTGGGGACCGCCCTCGACGCCGCGGGCATGGTGCGGGGACACGAGGTGGAGCTTCTCCGGGCCGACGGGGCGCGCATCTTCGCCTCGATCCATGCCAGGGCCGTACGCGACGTCGACGGCGGCATCGTGCTGTTCGAAGGCTCCATGGAAGATGTGACGGAACGCCGCCAGTCCCAGGAGCAACTGCGCCAAAACCTGGCGCACACCCGGGCCCTTTTTCACCAAACCGTCAAATCCCTGGCCACAACCGTGCGCTTCCGCGACCCCTACACCGCCAGCCACCAGGACAACGTGGCCCGCCTGGCCTCGGCCATAGCCCGGACCATGGGACTGTGCAAAGACATGACGGCCGGCATCCGGGTGGCCGGGCAACTGCACGACATCGGCAAGATCAACGTGCCGGTGCGCTACTTGAGCAAGCCGGGCCGGCTGGTGGGGCTGGAATGGGAATTCATGAAGCAGCATGCCCAGACCGGCTACGAGATCCTCAAGGACATCGATTTTCCCTGGCCGGTGGCGGAAATCGTCTGGGCCCACCACGAACGCCTGGACGGTTCGGGCTATCCGCGCGGGCTTTCGGGCGCGGCCATCGGCATCGAGGCGCGCATCCTGGCCGTGGCCGACGTGCTGGACGCCATGGCTTCCAACCGTCCCTATCGGCCGGCCCTCGGCGTGGAGGCGGCGCTTGCGGAGCTGGTCCGACACCGGGGCGCGACCTTCGACCCGGACGCCGTGGACGCCGCCCGGGCCGTGATCCGCGACGGCGTGGTCCGGTACTGACCCTCCCGGCCGGCAATCCTGTCGGGCCCTCCGATACCACAACATTTTTGTCGCATTTCTTGCGACATTTTTGTCTCCGACACCGCCCCTCCGGTTTTCGCCCACCTGCCATGTTCCAATAAGCTATTCAAAATTAGTATATTACATCAAAGGCATCACGGCTTTCCCTTGCTGGCATGACTCTTGCCATAAAGGCCTCCATCACACTCTGGAGCAGGAGGCTTTACAAAATGCGCAAGATCGCTATTTACGGCAAGGGCGGCATCGGCAAGTCCACCACCACGCAGAACACGGTCGCCGGTCTGGCGGAAATGGGCAAAAAGGTCATGGTGGTCGGCTGCGACCCCAAGGCCGACTCCACCCGGCTCCTGCTGCACGGCCTAGCCCAGAAGACCGTCCTCGACACCCTGCGTGAGGAAGGCGAGGACGTCGATCTCGACGATATCCTCAAGGAAGGCTACGGCGGCATCATGTGCACCGAGTCCGGCGGCCCCGAGCCCGGCGTCGGTTGCGCCGGTCGCGGCATCATCACCTCCATCAACCTGCTCGAACAGCTCGGCGCCTACGAGGAAGACAAGCACCTCGACTACGCCTTCTACGACGTCCTCGGCGACGTCGTGTGCGGCGGTTTCGCCATGCCGATCCGCGACGGCAAGGCCGAGGAAATCTACATCGTGTGCTCCGGCGAGATGATGGCCATGTACGCGGCCAACAACATCTGCAAGGGCATCGTGAAGTATGCCGACACCGGCGGCGTGCGCCTGGGCGGCATCGTCTGCAACAGCCGCAAGGTCGACCAGGAACAAGAGATGATCGAGGAATTCTGCAAGCGCCTGGGCACCCAGATGATCCACTTCATGCCCCGTGAAAACCAGGTGCAGCGCGCCGAGATCAACCGCAAAACCGTCATCGACTTCTCGCCCGAGCATCCCCAGGCCGACGAGTACCGGGCCCTGGCGAAAAAGATCGACTGCAACAAAAATTTCGTCATCCCCAACCCCATTTCCATCAACGAACTGGAAAAGCTGCTCATCGACTTCGGCATCGCCAACTAGTCACCGCGCCGCATCCAGCGAACACTACACACACGCACGCAAGGAGCACAGTCATGCAGACCATGGTGAGAGCCATCGTTCGTCCCGAGAAATGCGATGAAGTCCTGGCGGCCCTGATGGACGCCGGTTTCCCGGCCGTGACCAAATTCAACGTGGCCGGACGCGGCAAACAGCGCGGCATCAAGATCGGCGAGATCCAGTACGACGAGATCCCCAAAGTGATGCTGATCTGCGTCGTGGACGACAAGGACAAGGAGTTCATGGTCAAGACCATCATGGAAAGCGCCCGCACCGGAACCAAGGGAGCCTTTGGCGACGGTAAAATCTTCGTGAGCCCCGTTGAGGAAATGTACACCATTTCGTCCGGTGTGAAGGAATCATAAGGAGGGGCGTCATGAAGGAAATCATGGCGGTTATCCGCATGAACAAGATGAACCAGACCAAGAAAACCCTGGCCGATTCCGGAATCCCGGCTTTCGTGGCCCGCGAGGGCTATGGCCGAGGCAAGGGCCTGGTCAACCAGGCGGTGCTCGAAGGCGCCGCCGCCGGCAACGAGGAGGCCATCGCGCTCCTCGGCACCAAGGGCCGGCTGTACCCCAAACGCATCCTGTCCGTCATCGTTCCCGACGCCGAGGTCAAAAAAGTCGTGGACGCCATCATATCCGTCAACAAGACCGGCCAGGCCGGCGACGGCAAGATATTCGTAATGCCCGTCTCCGATTCCATCCGGGTCCGTACCGGCGAGGACGGAGACGCGGCCATCGTCTAGGCGGCCCCTGCGGACGTCCCCGGACCAATACCGAGCTAACGAGGAAGCATCCAAATGAGCAGCAAGCCCATAAACGTCGAAGAGATCAAGCAGGAATTGATCGCCAAGATGCCGACCAAGGTCGCGCGCAAGCGGGCCAAGGCCATTGTCCCGGGCGCGGGCGGCAGTGGCGAGGCAATTCCCGAAATCCAGGCCAACGTCCGCACAGTTCCGGGCATCATCACCCAGCGCGGCTGCACCTATGCCGGCTGCAAAGGCGTCGTGCTGGGTCCCTCCCGCGACATCGTCAACCTGACCCACGGCCCCATCGGCTGCGGCTTCTACTCCTGGCTGACCCGCCGCAACGAGACCGACGCCGGCCCCGACGGGGACAACTTCATCCCCTACTGCTTCTCCACGGACTTAACCGAGCATGACATCGTGTTCGGCGGCATGAAGAAGCTGTCCGCGGCCATCCAGGAAGCCTACGACAATTTCCATCCCAAGGCGATTTCCGTCTTCTCCACCTGCCCGGTCGGCCTCATCGGCGACGACATCCACTCCGTGGCCAGGCAGATGCAGGAAAAGCTCGGCATCACCGTGTTCGCCAACTCCTGCGAGGGCTACCGCGGCGTGTCCCAGTCCGCCGGCCACCACATCGCCAACAACCAGATCATGAAGCACATCATCGGCACGGGCGAGACGCCGGTGGAGGGCAAATACAAGATCAACCTCCTCGGCGAGTACAACATCGGCGGCGACGCTTTCGAGATCGAGCGCATCCTTAAAAAGTGCGGCATCACGCTGATCGCCACCTTCTCCGGCAACTCCACGGTGGAATCCTTCCGCGAGGCCCATTTCGCCGACCTCAACACCGTCATGTGCCACCGCTCCCTCAACTACGTGGCCGAAATGATGGAAACCAAATTCGGGATTCCCTGGATCAAGGTGAACTTCATCGGCGCCCATGCCACGGCCAAGTCGTTGCGCCGCATCGCCACCTACTTCGAGGATCAGGAGCTCATGGACCGGGTCGAGCAGGTCATCGCCGAGGAGATGCCCGCGATCGAAACGGCGATCAAGGACATCCGCCCCCGCACGGAAGGCAAGACGGCCATGATGTTCGTGGGCGGTTCCCGGGCGCACCATTACCAGGAGCTGTTCGGGGAACTGGGCATGAAGGTCCTGTGCGCCGGCTACGAGTTCGCCCACCGCGACGACTACGAAGGCCGCCAAGTGATGTCCAAGATCAAGGTCGACGCCGACTCGCGCAATATCGAGGAACTGGAAGTCGTGCAGGACGCGACCCGCTACAAGCCCCGCAAGACGCCCGAGCAGCTCGAGGCGCTCAAGGCCAAGGGCGTCGAGGTCAAGGACTACGACGGCATGATCGGCCAGATGTCCAAGGACTCGCTGATCATCGACGACATCAGCCAGTACGAGACCGAAAAGATCATCGAGATCATGAAGCCCGACATCTTCTGCGCCGGCATCAAGGAAAAATACATCATCCAGAAGATGGGCATGCCCATGAAGCAACTGCACAACTATGACATCGGCGGTCCCTACGCCGGGTTTGTCGGAGCCATCAACTGGTACCGGGACATCGACCGCATGGTGAATTCCAAGATCTGGTCGCTGACCAAAGCGCCCTGGCAGTCCGAAGGGCCTGAACTCGAAGCCAGCTACGTGGCGGAATAAACAAGCTTTTCGCTAGAGAAGGAACGTATTTATGGCTCTCCTCAGACACACCACCGGCGAGATCAAGGAACGCAAGGCGCTCACCGTCAACCCGGCCAAGACCTGTCAGCCCATCGGCGCCATGTACGCCGCGCTCGGGGTGCACAACTGCTTCCCCCACAGCCATGGGTCCCAGGGCTGCTGCGCCTACCACCGCTCCACCCTGACGCGCCATTACAAGGAGCCCATCGTCGCCGGCACCTCGTCGTTCACCGAAGGCTCCTCGGTCTTCGGCGGTCAGTCGAACCTGATCGCGGCCATCGACAACATCTTCACTCTCTACGACCCCGAGATCATCGCGGTCCACACCACCTGCCTGTCCGAGACCATCGGCGACGACCTGCGGCAGATCTCCAAGAAGGCCATGGACGACGGCAAGGTGCCCGAGGGCAAGGTCCTCATCTACGCCAGCACCCCGAGCTATGTCGGCACCCACATCACGGGCTACTCCAACATGGTCAAGGGCATCCTCAAGGGCTTCGTCGCCAAGACCGGGACCCCCAACGGGAAGATGAACATCATCCCCGGGTTCTGCGAGCCGTCGGACATGGCCGAACTCCGTCGCCTGTGCGGGATGATGGGCATCGAGATCATCATGGTCCCGGACACCAACGGCGTGGTCAACGGCCCGATGACCGGCAAGTACGAGATGTTCCCCAAGGGCGGCGCCACCAAGGAAGAAATCGCTACCATGGGCGACTCCATGGGCACCATCGGTCTTGGCCGCTGGGCCACCACCGACGCCGTCAATTACCTCGACGCCGATTTCAAGGTGCCGGGCACCATCCTCGGCATGCCCATCGGCCTCCAGGCGACGGACCGGTTCATCGAGACCCTGCACAAGCTGACCGGCAAAGCGGTGCCCGACGCCATCACCTTCGAACGCGGCCAGCTCGTGGACATCATCTCCGACTACGACCAGTACCTCTACGGCAAGAAGGTGGCCCTGGCCGGCGATCCGGACCAGCTGCTGCCCCTGGTCGAGCTGCTCGTCACGCTGGGCATGATTCCGGCCTACGTCGTGTCCGGCACGGCCGGCAAGTACTTCGAGGACCGCATGGCCGAGCTGACCAAGGACGTGCCCTACGACTGCAAGTACAAGTGCGGTCCCCAGGCCGACATGTACCTGCTGCACCAGTGGATCAAGAACGATCCGGTCGACCTGCTCATCGGCAACACCTACCTCAAGTACATCGCCCGCGACGAGGACATCCCGCTTCTGCGTCACGGCTTCCCGATCCTCGACCGGGTGGGACACCAGTACTTCCCGACCTTCGGCTACTCCGGCGGCATGCGCCTTCTGGAAAAAATCCTGGCCGCCATCATGGATCGCCAGGACCGCGACGCCCCTGAGACCCGCTTCGAACTGCAAATGTAACGGAACCGAAACTTCAAGGGAGAGGAGACGAGACGCATGGCCATCGAAAAGCCGCAATACTTGATCAACGTCTGCGCAAGCTTTCGCGTCAAAGGCGAGGCCAAGGGCATCTGCCACAAAAAAGGCTCGCACGACCTGCTGGGGTACTTTGAAGAGGGCATTCTCGACCGGGACATCGACGCCCGGGTCGTGAGCACGGGCTGCATGAAGCAGTGCGAAGACGGGCCGATCGTTGTCGTGATGCCCACAAACTGGTGGTACCGGGGCATCGACAGCGAGGACAAGGTGGACGAGATTCTGGACGCCCTGGAAAACGGCGAAGCCTGCGAGGAACACTTGCTCCCCTAACCGAAAGCCGGTTTGCCAACCGCTCGGATTGGACTTCCCATAGAAAAAGCCGCCCTGCTGTCACGGACCAGCGGGGCGGCTTCATTTTGCGCGACTTCACCTTATTAAAGCGTCGCTGCCACAACCTCGTAGTGCCGCACCACCGTCTCGGGCACGATTTCGTAGGCGTCATCCCCGGGATAGAGCACCGCCCGGCCGATGTCCGCGCCGGCAAACGCCTCGATGGCGGCCAGGGATTCCCAGTAGCTGACGAACGTCACCTCGACCATGGCGTCGACCTCGCGTGTCAGAATCTGATGGCCCCGGTAGCCCGGCGTCGCCGACGTCTCGGCCACTCCCGTGGCGGCCAGATGGGCCAAAAAACCGTCCCGATGGACCGGCGGACACAGACATTTCCATTCCCTGGCAACCATCACGGCAACCTCTCCACGTCGACGACCGCTTCATAGTAGGGTGTCCCCTGCCCCACGGCGCTGACCATATCCGGGATGATCGTGTTGATCCCCTGCCCGGCCTTGATCCAGCCGCCCCGTTCACAGAAAACCACGTCCGGGCGCAGGGCCGGATCATGGCGCACGGTCACGGGAAGCTCCCCGAGCTCCCCGACCAGTCTGGCCGGTCCGCCGTCGGCAATGCCGCACCGCGTCGCCTCCGAGGCGGCCATGGCCAGCACAATGGGGCGGCCATGGTCGCCCGGCACCCGCTCGGAACACAGATGCTTCGCCATGCCCGGGGTGAGGAGCCGGTACGGATAGCGTGTGGCCTCCCGACAGTCGTCGCAGCCCGTAACGTCCGTCAAAAGCTGGAACCGGCCGCTCGGAGTCGCGAACTTCCCGTCCGCCCAGGGCACCATGGGGGCATCCGGAATGCGCACCGGCCCTTTCCACAAATCATCCCAGGCCACGCCCTGCGCAAGCAGCGGTCGCAGGATCAGCCGCAGCCACTGCTCGTCGGTTTTGACGAACGCGTCGGCAAAGGGAAAGCGCCTGGCCAGGTCCATGAAGATGTTAAACTGGGACCGGCACTGCCCGGGTGGCGGCGCGGCCGGCACCAGCGGCCCCACATGGTTGTGGCCGAAGCTGGCCACGATGTCGCGCTGCTCGAAAAAGGCGGCGCAGGGCAGAAACAGGTCGCAGTGGTCGGCCGTGTCGTCGAGAAAAAGATTCATGTCCACGACAAAGGGCACGGCGTCGAGCGCCTTGGCCACCAGCTTGGAATTGGGGGCCATGCACACCGGATTGGCGGCGCTTATGACCGCCATTTCGATGGGCGGGTCCTTGGCCGCCAGAATCTCCCGGCCGATCTGCGGCATAAGGAGTTTGCGGCGCGGCGGATGCAGCTCCTCCCCCCACATTGCCTGGTCGTACGGCCCCCACTCCTCGAAGCCCTGGGACACCCCGCCGCCGGGGATGCCGATGTTGCCGGAAACGGCCCCCAGCGCATCGACAGCCCGCACCAACTCGTGGCCAAGCGTGAAGCGGTGCAGGCCCCAGCCTAAAAGCGTGGCCGTGGGCCGACCGGCCACGTAGGCCTCGGCCAGCTCGTCGACGACGCGTTCGTCCACGTCGCAGGCCCGGCACAACTGCTCCAGGGAATAGCGATGCAAAAGCGCCAGGTAGGCGTCCGGATGATCGCAATGGCGGGCAAGGAATTCCCGGTCCTCCCGGCCGGTCTCCACGATGCGCCGGGCCACGGCCAGGGCCAGAAAGGCGTCGCGACCGGGCCGGGGCGCGATATGTTCGTGGGCCAGGGAAACCGATTCACTCGGACGCGGATCGATAAGCAGGATGCGCGCGCCGCGTTTTTTGGCCTCGCGCAGATGCGCCATGATCCCGGGCTGGGTGGCCACGGGATTGCGGCCCCAAAGGACAATGGTGCGGGCGTTTAGGATATCCAGGGGATCGTGGGAAACGCGCGGCCCGTAATCGAGGCTTTGGGCGGCGTAGCCCGTGCCGCCGCACAAGGTGCCGGCCAGGGTGGTCACGCCGCCGAGGTGCGCAAAGAAACGCGCATTGACAATTTTGAGCGCCGTGCGCTCGCCAAAGCCCATATAATAAAGGATGGACTCCGGGCCGTACGTGGCCACGCAGGCCTTCAGCCGGTCGGCCATCTCGTCCAGGGCCTCGTCCCAGGTGACAGGGGCAAAGGAGCCGTCCCGCCGACGAAGCGGCGTCAGCACGCGTTCGGGGCTGTAAAACCGGCGCAAAAAGGCCGGGGCCTTGCGGCAGAGCGTCCCGCGGTTGACGGGGTGGTCGGGGTTGCCGGTCAATCGCACCACCCGGTCCCCTTCCACATGGGCCAGCAGGCCGCAGGCGCTGGGGCAATCCCGGGTGCAGGTGGCGACGAAGGTTCTCGCGCCGTCTTTCATGTCTCCTCCGGATGCGAGCGTGACCGTTGCCGTCACCCCGCCAACCGGCGTCAATACCGGGAGAAGACCGGCGGTGCAAGCCGCATCGGGTCACGCCTGGATCGGCGCGGTCCCGGTCAGCGGCAGGGTCAGGAAAAAGGTCGTGCCCTGGCCGGGGCGGCTGATGAAATCCACAGACGCCTTGTTGCGCATCATGATGGCGTGGACGATGGCCAGCCCCTGGCCCGTGCCCTTGCCCACCGGCTTGGTGGTGAAAAAGGGGTCGAACACGCGGGGGCGCGCCGTTTCCGGGATGCCGCCCCCGGTATCGCTGATGGCGATGCGCACGGCGTCGCCGTGGCGGGCGGCACTGACGCGAATGGAGCCTTTGTCCCCGGAACCGGCGCTTTTTTCTTCGAGGGCCTGGGCCGCATTGACGATAATGTTCAAAAGCACTTGGTTGAATTCGCCAGGCACGAACGGCACCAGGGGCAGGCCTTCCTCGATGTCCGTTTCCACGTCGGCCACGTATTTCCAGGCGCTGCGGGAAACGGCCAGGGCGTCGTCGATGGCCTCGCCCACATCGAGCGGCCGTGCGCCCTCCATATCCGGGTGGGCGAAACGCTTCATGGAGCCGACGATGGCCGCCACCCGGTCGAGGCCCTCGCGGGATTCACGGATGGCCGCCGGCGTTTCCTCGAGCACGAAACGCAGGTCCTCGTCGGCCAGCATGGCGGCAAGCCGCTCCGGCAGGTCTTGCGCGCCGGCCCGGGAGGCCAGGACCAGGGCGCTTTGCGCATCGAGCAATTCCACGAGCCGGCTCAGGGCCTTGGCCAGAAATTCCAGATTGCCGCTGATATACTGCACCGGGGTATTGATCTCGTGGGCGATGCCGGCCGCAAGCTGCCCCAGGGATTCCATCTTGAGCGCATGGGCCAATTGGCGTTCCATGTCCTTTTGGGCGGTGACGTCGACCACGCTCGCCACCACCCCGTCGAGGCCCCCGTCCGGGCCGGTCAGGGGCGCGGCGCTGACGGACACGAATAGCCGCCCGGCCGTCGGGCGGGCGATGGAAAGCACCATGTCGTAGACGGGCTTTCCCGTGGCCATGACCCGGTCAAAGGGATGCCCGCCCGGCGGCAGGATATGCCCATCGAGGGTTTCGGGGGCGAAATCCGGCGCGTCGTAGGCCAGCGCGCCCGGACCGCGCGCCGTCAACTCCAGGATAGCCTCGGCCCGGGGGTTGCAAAAGACAATGGCCCCCTTCCTGTCCAGCCGGACCACTCCGCCCGGCAGCGTATCCACGAGCAGGGCGGAATATTCCCGCTCCCGGCGCAAGGCTTCGTCGCTGCGAAGACGCATCAGGGTGCGTTCAAGCCGTTCGGCCACAACCCGCGCAAGTGCCGTCTCCTCGGGCGAAAAAGCGGCGTCGGCGTAATGGATTTCCAGGGCGGCGTCCGGCTGCCCGGACCGGGCCAGAGGAAACGACAGTCTGTACGGCCCCGGCGTAAATCCCGGGGAGGCAAAGGCCTGACCATCGGCCAGAACGCGCGCCCCGGCGGCCAGCGGCCGCGTCATGGCCGGGGGGATCAAGGCCGCGATGCCGCGAAAAAGCGCTTCCCGAGGTTGGTCGAAGCGCTGGATCACGGCATGGACATCGGCCAGGCAGCCAAGCGTCTTGACCTTCCAGGCCAGCACGGCCTTTTCCTCGCGCGCCTCGACGCGGCAACGGCGCAAGGCCGAAAGCAGGCGCAGCCGTGCGGCCAGCTCGGCCGACCCGACCGGCTCGCGCACGACCTCGTCGGCGACGGTAAGCGCCCGGACGACCGTTGCCTCGTCGCCCCCGTCCGGCAGCACGGCCACGACCGGAAAACCGTCCGAATCGGCGGCGCGAAGGCTCCTCACGGTGTCGCCATGCCGGTCAAGGAGCGCCAGATCGGCCACCAATCCCTGGCAGTCCCCGGGCAGGGAGGCCGCATTGGTCACCGACCGCACGGAAAAACCCGCCGCCTCCAAACCGGCGGCAAGAGCGCCGCCCGCCTTCCCGTCACGCCATAAGCCGATCACGCTCATTTCCACCTCGCCGGCGCGTGCGCCCTTGTCCGCGTGCCTGGGCCGTTGCCCAACACCACGTGATTCCTGTATACGATAAAAGACCGCCCCGCTCGCCAGCCCCGTTTCGAGGAGAACCGTATTGGGCCATTCCGGCAGCGATCCTCGATTTGGCCGGCGCCTGGCTCGTCGTCCTCTACAACGGCCCGGCGCACGGCCGCAACTTGGCCGCAGGGCCCAAAGCGGCATGGACGCGCCGCTGCAACGCCGCGCGGGCCCGATTCCCGATCTCGTCTCCACGGTCCAAGGCTCTTTGGACCACGAACGCGGCATTTTGGAGAGGGCCATTGGAAACGAGATACAGCTTGCCCGCCGCTATTACAACGACGCGGCCAAGGCCCCGGGGTCGCGTTCGGGAAGCTCCGGCGACGGCGGAGGTGGGGGTGGCGGCGGGGGCGGGGGCTGGTCGCGGCAACCAAGCAAAAAAACCGCTGTCCCGCAACCATGAACCCGTCATGGCCCTTGGTTTCAAGACCGAGGCATGGTAGGCAACCGCAGGCTTTTCGGGCAGCCCTGTTTTCCCAGGCGAAAGCGCCGCAGTGTGGCGTTCCCCTTGAAGCAGCCGGACCGCATGACCGCATCCCCTGCCCTGCATGGCAATATTTCCGGATGCCGTCCCGTTCCCGGTGCGTGCGACATCGCGCTGACAGGCTTTTGCGTTTCCGCCATGTTCCGTTTGCATCCGGTGCAAGCGCGTTTGATGACCGTCCCCGATCGCCGCCTTGCCCGTAAACGTTGCAACGTTTCCAGCTTGTCCCCGTGAGCCACCATGGATAAAAGCGAAATATCCGTCGCCATACTGACCAACAACCAGCATCATGCGGCGCGGGACAAGCAATGCCTGGTCAAGCTCAACGTCAAAAGCATCCAGGTGTTCGACGATCCGGAGGACGTTCTGGAGTCGATACGGCGGCAGGACGTGCAGCTTTTGCTCATCGACGCGACCGTCAGGAGCATGACCGGCAGCGCCTGTCTGCGGACCCTGCGCAAGGCGGCGCGCACCACGCTTTTGCCGGCGGTCATGGTCACACCCGAAAGCCAGTTGCAAAGCGTGATCGACGCCATCGCCGCCGGTTGCAACGGCTACGTCATTCGTCCCTATTCCCTGCAAACCTTCGAGCGGCATCTGCGCATGGCCTTCGATTCCATGCACGGCGACAGCATCGAATCGGCCCAGCTCGAAACAGCCAACGAGCTGGTCGCGCAAGGCCGTTTCGACGAGGCCATCAGCGAATACAACGAATTGGTGGAAGAGGAAAACGAAGCCACGATCTACTTCAACAAGGGTATGGACTACCTGCATCGCCAGAAATTCGGCAAAGCCATACTGGCCTTCAACAAGGCCGTTGCCCTCAATTCCATGTACGCCGAAGCCTACAAGGGCATGGCCTACGCCTACAAGGGCAAGGGCGACGAGGCGGATTTTCGGGCCTGCCTGGACAAATCGGCAGCCATACTGGCCATGCAGGACCGCCTCGACGAACTCAAGGAGCTTTTCGCCGAAATACTCCAAGCCAACCCCGACGCGGTCAATCCCTACAACACCATGGGCATCGACCTACGCAAAAAGGGTGACTACGTGGGCGCGCTCCATGCCTACACCCAGGCCCTGACGCTGACGCCCAACGACGAGAACCTGCACTACAACATCGCCAAGGCCTGCATTTTCTCCAAGGACTACGACGCGGCCATAGGACATCTGGAACAGGCGGCCGCCCTGCGCCAGAATTTCGAGGAAGCCAAGCGCCTGCTTGCCAAGCTTCGGGCCAAGCAATACGATTCCCTCGGCGGATCAAACGGCGCGGCCCGGGGCCCTTCCGGACGGGACGGCTTGGCCATGGACTCCTGACCGGTTCCCGCGGCGCGACATGGAGCAAGAAAACCGCATAAACGGCATCTTTTCCCGCAAAACCACCATCAAGGTCGGTTTCGGCACGACAAAGCATGCCGCCCTTTCGGAAACCTACTGGTTCGTCAAGGAACTGGAGTCCGGGCAGTTCCAGGTGCAAAGCCTGGACATGGACTTCAAGCCCCAGGGCCAGCCCTTCACCATATCCCGGAACAAACTCTTCGAGGATTACCATCTGGAACCGGACCTGAGCTACCGGCTCCTCAGCCAGCCGCTGCTCGTGGGCGACCATTACCGGTCCACGGCCAAATACGGCAACGCCGAGCAGGAATACCTCAAAATCAAGCGTATCGACGAGGACAACATCCGGGCCAATTTCGGACTGGGGCTGGTCTATCTGTCGCTCGAGAAGACCGACAAGGCCACCTACATCTTCGACCGGCTGGTGCGGTTGGAGGAGGCCTTCGAACCCAAACACAAGCACCTCTTCAACGAATTCGGCATCAGCCTGCGCAAGAAAGGCCTCCACGAGGAAGCTCTCAAGTACTACTTCAGGGCGCGTGAACTCTCCCCCAACGACGACCATCTGCTGCTCAACATCGCCCGCGTCCACTACGAGCAAAACCGCCTGTCCGAGGCTGAAGCCGCCGCCCGCGAAGCCCTGGCCATAAACCCCGACCTCGTCGAGGCCCGCCGGCTGCTCAACCGCATCTGGGATGGCCCGCCGCGCGAAAAGCCCCTGCCGGATATTTGAAAGCCCGGCCGTGAAAAGCGTCGTGCCGGCCTACCGCCGCAGCCGGGCCTGTGTTACATACGAGTGACGACCCGCGAACACAGGAGGCGCCATGACCAAGATCGCATCGTTTACCAAACTGGAAAACACCCTGGTCCCCCGTTTCCGGGAAAGCATGTCCCGGGCGCAATCCACGGCCGACGTGCAAAAGTTTTTCGTCTACAGCATGCTGGATCTGCTCAATAGCGTCCTGGCCGAACCCGACGGCGGCTTCGAGCTGCACTACGAGGACATCTGGCTGACCCCGGACGAGGAGGCTGGGCCAGGCTACGCCCTTTCGCCGCGTCTGGCCGGAAACGAAGCCCTGGCCGAGCACCTCGCCGGCTCGGACCTGTCGTCCATCCTGGCCCGATTCGCGGCCGTGGGCGTCAAGCGCTACCAGTATCTGGCCCAGAAACCCGAAAAGACCGAAGCCAAGATGTACCACGGCACCGGCCGCGCCGCGCGGTAGGAAGTGTAAGAGCTTGGGAAAATGCGACCGGGGGGAAACCTTTCTGAAGAAAGGTTATCCCCCCGGGCCCCCTTTCCAAATACCATGTTGGCCTCGACCCTCAAACTGGCTGATAGTGCCAGTGAACGTGCTCCAAGGGCACAAACGAGGCGAGGAGACCAACATGGCAAGACAAGAGTTATCCCAACTTCAGGCGTTTGTGG